>WLLG01000169.1 GCA_009700815.1 Actinomycetota bacterium | reverse complement strand
TGGACAAGGACACGCCATGGCAGAACCAGGCGGGCTCGTTGCTGCTCACGCTGCCTCCGTTGTCGGTGATCATTCTGGCCCCAAGCGAGCTACCGTGATGGCAGTGTTCACCGCAACAGTTCTTGGCAGTAGCGATATGGCAGTAGCGGCATGGACGTAGTGACTGCTTGTTATCGGCATCCGCAGCAGACCGCAGCAGTGAGTTGTCAGCGGTGCGAGCGACCAATCTGCACAAAATGCATGGTGCAGGCCTCGGTCGGCTTTCAGTGCCCTGAATGCACCTCGGCTCGACCCCAAAAAGTGATCAACAGTCGCACACTCTTTCGAGGCCACAACGAAGTAGTGGTTGGCAAGATCATCATTGGAATCAACGTTGCTGTGTTTGCAGTCATGGCGTTGCTGAGCGGAAACCCGAACGGTGCCTCTGGGCCGGTCTACGAATACGGTGCCTTATTTGGTCCGTTAGTTGCGGCGGGGGATTGGTGGCGAGTTTTCACGAGTGCGTTCCTGCACGCTGGTGTATTGCATCTCGGCATGAACATGCTGCTGCTGTGGTTCCTGTCTCAAGAGATGGAACCTGTACTTGGCAAAATGCGGTTCGCAATTTTGTATGTCACCTCACTGATCGGTGGATCACTCGGTGTGCTGATTCTGTCGCCGCTCTCGCCAACTGTGGGTGCCTCGGGCGCAGTCTTTGGGCTGATGGGCGGGCTGATTGTGTTGCAGCTGAGGGCGCATCAGAACCCATGGAAGTCAGGCATCGGTGGGCTCGTGCTGATCAACCTGTTGCTGACCTTTGCGATTCCGGGAATCTCGATCGGTGGCCACTTGGGTGGCCTGTTAGCGGGAGCCGCTGCCGGTGCGGTGCTGCATCCGGTGAGTTGGCCGCAACAAGGCGCCGCCCTCCGATCCACCGTGGTGGTGGGGTTCGCGTTCACCCTCGGCGCCTTCGCTCTAGCGGCGGCGTCCTACTTCACCGCTCATCAACTGTTCTAACGATCCTTAGAAGCCGCCCCCTATATAAGGGGGTCTGGCGCAAGACGAAACGAGTTGATGGGGTCGGGTGGGGCCACCGTCTCAGGTCCGGACCCGGTCTATCCACTTGAGGACCCTGGTCCGCACCCCCGCAGGAGCGGGGATCAGTTCGCAGCGCTGGCGCAGCACGTCGACGTCGAGCAGGTGGGCGACGACCAGTGCTTTGACGTACTCGAAGTCCTTCTCGCGGCCAGCGACGAGCTTCGCTGCTGCTATGTCGTAGATCTCTAAGCAACTCGCTCGGGAAGGTGCGGCGTCTTCCCTCGGGAAGCGGACCACCCGGTCCTGCCATCCCTCTGGAAGAACCGCTGTTGACAGCGTCACCCCTTGGCCGTAGTAGCCGTACGTCCGGTGGAACTCGGACTCTTCGCCGATGGCCCCATCAACCTCGTCGGCCTTGCTGGCGTCCGGGTCGTCTAAGAACACGATGTCCGCCTCGACAGAACGTGTGGCCTCCAAGGGCAGATCCTGGTCGTCGAACGTCCCGAGGACCGCCTGGCTGCCGATGACCAAAATCCTAGGGTCGCCGGCGATCTTTGCTGCAGCCCGGAGGACGTGCGCAAGCTGTTCCTGGTTCACTCTGAGCGCTTCCAGTTCTCCACAACTGCTGCCCGCTCGGCGCTGCTGAGCAGCCCGGCGAACGGTGCGTTCTGGCGAAGCTCGCGACCGCGGGGGCTGTGGGACGTGTAGTCGTATAGAAGGCGCTCGAGGGTGCCAGAGAGAAGGTTGGCCCATTCTGCCAGCCAGCGAGACGGGCGGCCCTTGCTCGCTGCCGCCATCTGCTCCAGGTTTGCTTCGGCGAGCAACCTCGCCTGCTGTGGGTCTTCCACGATCCGCCCGGCGATGGCGTAGGCCAGCCACAGGCTGCGCCGCTGGTCCCGCGTCATCTTCTGCGTGCGAGTACGGAGCGCCTCCAAGTCGCCACGGCTGATGCGGCGATGGGTGCCCGTCGTGACAAACGGCAGCTCGCCCCTGTCGCAGAGGTCGACGACGTGCTGACGTGACGAGTTCAGCAGCCGTGCGGCCTCGCCAGTCGTCAACAGCTCTGAGGCTGCCTGTTCGTCGAGCACGTGTGGTGCCAGATCTCGCATACGACACATAGTAGCCGTGAACCCAAAAAACGCAATATAGCAACTTATCTGGTGTTTTTTGGGTTTGGTGGAAGCCAAGCACGCGCGCCACGCTGCGAAGGCAGCACAGGCCGGCCGATCGCTGACCCCTGCCGTCAGCGGGTTCGCTGGTAGAGCACCTGCGATCCGCCACCGCCCAGCGCTGCGCACACCAGGGCGACCGGCGCCGTCCCGCTGAACCCTGTGGAGAAAAGAGCGTCGACGATTGAGAGTGCCACCGTTGCGGTCCCGGCAGCGAGGAGCCCGGCGGGCGCTCCCAGCGCAGTCGAGACCCACGTGATCCTTCTGCCAGATCGAAGCCACCCGAACGCCGCAACGGCGAGCGCTCCCAGCGCCCCCGCGGCGCCGATGATGACGGTGATGATGGCCATGACGACGAGGATCACCATCATCCCAGCAGCTGCTCGGTACGAACCAGTCATGTGCATCTCACCGGCACGACGCCGACAGTTTGGTCACGTGAAGAAGTTGGATGCGAACGACTGCCAGGCGTTGACCGTGGTGGAGATGGTCACCTCGTTCCAGAACCGACCGGCGTGCCAGTGGTAGTCGCGTTGCTCTGCTTCGACGCATCTACAAATAACGGTAGCGCGTGAGCCAGCCCCCTTGCTTTGGAGAATTCAGGAAAAAGCTGACGCCTCGGCCAGAGTGCGTAGCTTGTTTATAAACCCAGGTAAATAGGTAATCCGCGGCTGTTCAGCGGTAGCGCTGCTGCAGGTTGTGCAGGTTTGTTCGCCAGACGTGGCGCAATACAGGTTTGGCTACCGTGGCACCGAGGGGGCCGCCGAGCCACCAGGGAAAATTCAGCTTCTCGGTCCATTCGAATGAGGTCTGCGTGGCCGATTCTGCTGGGCCAATTGGGCTGAGCTGAAACACGCCAGTCCCGGTAATGAGCCCAACATGGCGCACCCCCATTTCTTTGGCGGGGACCCAACTCGTGATCTCCATGTGGTCGGTCAGGCGGAAGGGTCCAATGGCAGTTGCGCAATCAAATTCGGTTCCGGCACCAGATTGCTGATCGCTCGTGAACGCGATCGACACTGCATCCTCCATCCACTCGGGATGCGTTGCGATGTTCTCAATGTCTGCCCACACATCTTCAGGTGAGGCATCGAGTACAACATTGACCGTGATACTGGGCATCTGCGAACAGTACCGAGTGCAGCAGCGATTGTTATGGCAGCACTGCAGCACGGCAGCACGGCAGGAAGTCGCGTGCGTGAGCCATCCCTACGAGTGTGAGTGCAGTACCTGAGATCGAACGAAGATGCACGCAATTACGAGGCAAGATTGTGATGATGCAAGATTCAATTTCTACTGAGGCACTTGCACGGCAGCTTGCAGAGGTTGGCCGCGAGGTGCGCGAGCTGCTGCGGAGCACTGCCGTTCACGGAGCGCAGCTCGATACTGACCGCCAAGTGGTTCGTACCGAGGGCGGGGATGATGTCTTTGGCGTTGATGCTCGAGCCGAGGAAGTTTTGATTGCAGGGCTCAGGCGCCGCTGTGCAGAGCGGTGGCCGGGGGTACTCGTCATGGAGGGTTTCGATGAGCCCATCCCCATTGGCATACCTGTACCGGCTGCTGCGCCCACTTGGACGTACCTAGCCGACCCGGTTGACGGCACCCGCGGCTATCTGGCCGGATCCCACAGCGCATGGGTTCTGATCGGCGCCGGGCGATCAGCCAAGGTTCTTGAGGATCTTGAAGTCGGTGCTGCAGTAGAGATTCCGACGCTGCGCGCAGGAATTGCCATGGTCGCATGCGCTGACACCTCAGGATTTTTGAGTGTGCAAGAAGACGTTCTCACCGCCGAGAGCACCTCTTTGCAACGCGAGCTGATCCCAAAAGCGGATGCGGACCTTGAGCGCAGTTTTGTCACCGTGGTGCGGTTGTTGCCGGGGGGTCACGCCGCAATTGGTTCTTGGGCGGACGATGTATTGCAAGGCCTTGAGGTATACGACGACATGTACCCGTGTAGCGGGGGTCAGCTGATGGCGGTTGCATCAGGGGCTGCTTCTGCAGTGCTCGACCCCCGGCCGTTCCTTCACCCCGAGGGCTTTCACACTCACCCTTACGATCTAGCTGCCTTTGTTGTGGCCCGAGCGGCCGGTGTCATTGTCGAGGCCCTTCCGCCAGGACCGCTGCTATTTCCGATTGATACCTCAACGCCGGTCGCGTGGGCCGCGTATGCCAACGAGCAGATTGCGGCTCAACTTCGCGATCGACTGCCGAAGCTGCCAACCTAGAGATTCCAGCTGTCGAAGTTTCTGCAGCAATTGCGTACCCCCCCCCCATGAGGTCACCCCTGTGAGTGTTCAACCCGGCGACATTCTTCGCGACACCGAACCGACCCCTGTTGATGGCGTTGTAGGTCGCTTTAGCGCAGTCATACCTGAGGCTTGGAGGATTTTCTATGCCTTCGGAGGTGCCACCATGGCGACCGCTTTGCGCGTTGCTGAAGCGGCACTCGAGCGTGAAGATCTGCATCTGGTCTCTTCGGAGGCAATGTTCTGTCAGGCAATTCCGGTTGGGCCCGTTGCAGCAAGCGCCGAGATTGTGCGACGGGGGCGTACCGCTGCTCAAGTGCTGGTGCGACTGTGGGCCCTAGACCCAGAGTCTCCGGATCCAGCGGGGCCCGAGCGGAGCGATCTGATGGTCATGTGCGTGTTTGGCCTGAGCGAGAAAAGCCCCTTTGAATTCGTTGGAGCGATCGCCCCCGACGTACCCGACCCGCAGGACTGCCCCCAACCAGCGCCTCGGCCTGCGGATTCCCCCTTCAATAACATTCCGTATCACGAACAGACCGAGTTCAGGTTCAGCAACAGCACGATCAAGTGGAACGAAGAGTTCCCCGCCGCCGAGCCAGAGAGTGCCTCTTGGTTTCGCTTCAAGGTTCCGCCACTTCGATCGGACGGGAGTTGGCATCCCGCTACTCTCGCTCTGCCAGGTGACATCTTGGGCCCGGCGGTTCACGCCGGTGCGGGCGGATCAGTTCCGCCGTTTCTGGTGATCAGCCTGCAACTTGGTTTGCAGATTGTGGCCGAGGTGCGTGGGGAGTGGCTGCTGCAGCACACCCGATCGCAGGTGGCTGGGTCTGGATATGCCTCTGGGACGGCCGAAATCTACGACCAAGATCGCCGCCTGGTGGCCGTAGCTACGCAATGCGCCAAGATCCAGCCAATCAAGCTTGGCTGAGCGCCTTTCGGTAGACACTCACATGGGCTGTTCCGTAGGGGTCAAACTCGGTGCCGATCCAATCGGCATGGCGGTGTTGTAGCTCAAGGCCAGCAGTTGCAGCTAGCGCATCAATCTGCGTTGGAGTAG
>WLLG01000168.1 GCA_009700815.1 Actinomycetota bacterium | reverse complement strand
TCCTCGGGCGGATGCGATCACGGTCGAGCCTTTCCCATGATGGTCATTGGCGGGGGAGTCACAGGCGGTGTCTACGGAGACTTCCAGGGTTTGAGTGAACAAGGCCTTGATCAGGGTGATGTTCGTGTGACCACCGATTACCGAACAGTGTTATCCGAGTTGCTCTCGCGGCGCCTCGGTGCGAGCAGCGATGTTCTGAACACCACGTTCCCAAGCTTCTCGCCGACCTCTGGTTGGGTTGGGGTGGTTTCCCCTTAGGATTTCCTTGCCTGTACTGCCAAACCTGCACTGCCAGACCTCTACTGCCTGAGTTCTCCGCAAGAATGAGGAGTTCAACTTGGAGGTCCTATGGCAGTGAAACTCTACCCAGAGGTTGCAGACCGTCGTCGAGAGCGAATCGCCCGAGATGTTGCGGTGATGCTGATGTTGTTGTTTCTTATCTGGATGGGCCGTTCGGTGTATCAACGCATCGACAGCATCACTGTCCTGGCAACCGGCGTCAGCAGCGCAGGGGAGTCCGTGCAAACTGGCTTTGGGGCCGTTGCTGGCGCTGTTGAATCAGTACCCGTGATTGGCGACAACCTTGCGAGTGCGCTGCAAAGTTCAGGCGAAGCAACGGGCGGAAACGTGGCAGACCTAGGCGCTCAGGGGGCCGAGTCAATTCATCGCGCAGCACTCCTGATTGGGCTGCTGACCTTTCTAATTCCTGCGATTCTTCTGCTTGGCCTGACCCTGCCTGACCGGATGCGAGGCATTCGCCAGATGAGTCTCGCCGGACAGTTCTTAGAAGGGGAGCGAAGCCCCGAACGAGACCGCATCCTGGCAATGCGAGCGGTATTCAATCTTGATGTTGATCACTTGCTTGAGTACAGCGCAGACCCTGTTGGTGACCTGATCGCAGGGCGCCATGACCAACTCATCGAGGCGCTGTTTGCAGAAGCTGGATTGGCCACCCCAACCCGATAGGTGGGAGCCCTGTGTTGGTTTTAGCTGTGTCCGTACGGGTCGAAGGGTAGAGACTCATACCAGCGAACAAAGTGCCCAGCCGAGAACCTGCCTCTTTGTGCGTCAACAGTGAAATTGGGGCATCGTGCAGTGAGTTCTTCGAGCACCACGCGACCCATGAGACGGGCGGCTGCGGCACCCAAGCAATAGTGCGCCCCATGGCCAAAGGTAAGGATTGGGCCTGGCGGGCGAGTGACATCAAGTTCGGCAGCAGTCGGTCCAAACTGCCGTGGATCCCGGTTCGCCGAGGCATACAGAAGTAGAACTTTGGTGTCTGCGGGGATCACCTTCTCGTGCAGTTCAACATCACGAGTGGTCGTGCGAGCAAGGCCCTGCACGGGACTACTCAGGCGAAGCAACTCGGTGACTGCATTGGGAATCAGATCGGGCTGGTCCACGAGTAGTCCCCACTGATCGCGTTGCTCAGAAAGTAGCTCAAGGCCGACACTCAGCAGTCCCGTTGACGTGTCGTTTCCGCCGGTCATCATGGTGAATGCAAACCCAAGGATTCTCATGGGGTCGACTGCGGCGCCATCCCCGGCCTGCACCAACTCAGAGATGACATCCTCGCCAGGTGACACTCGCCGGGTCTCTACAAGTGCCGTGAAGTACTCGATCACTTGAGCGACCGTTTCCATGGCATCAAAGATATTTCCGGTGGCGCTAGCGCTGACGATCTGCTCTACCCAGCCGTCAAAGCGGCTTCTGTCCTCGACGGGAACTCCCAAATAGTGTCCGACAACCATGGTGGGCAGAGGCTTGAGCAGCTCAGCCACAATGTCCCGGTCGCCGTCGCCATTCGCGCAGAGCGCCTGAATGCGTGAGATCACAAATTCACGCACCTCTGGCTCAATGCTCGTTACTTGCCGAGGAGTGAAACCGCGAGCGACGAGGCGTCGAAACTCGGTGTGATCAGGTGGATCCAGAAACACCATGGGGGCGATTTCATCAAGGCCCACCGATGCAAGGTCATCGTAGGTAAAGGTCAGGCCTTGAGCGGATGAGAATGTCTCGGTGTCTCGGGCAGCCTCAATGACATCCGCATGGCGCGAAAGCACCCAGTAGTTCCCGTCCACCACATGATGTGCCGGGTCGGTATCGCGCAGGTCGGCATACATCGAGAACGGGTCGCGCCACCCCTCAGCAGAGCGCGGAATAAAAATCGTCATCGGGATGCCACCGACCTTGTTTGGTGGCAGGGGATTGCTAGGTCACTGGGCTTAGATCTCACTGAGCGTTCCTTTGCTGCACTGCAGTCGCAGGTCGATCCCCGAAATGTTCGGGGCCTCGTGCGTGATCATGATGGTGGTCAGGCCCGAGCGCCATCTCAGAATCCCTCGGAGCACGTCGAGTTGCATCTCCTCATCGAGGTGCTCGGTGGCCTCATCCAGAATCAAAATCGGAGCCTCAGTCAGCAGCGCCCTTGCAATCATGACTCGTTGACGCTCGCCACCACTGAGTCGATTGCCGTTCTCGCCTGCTCGCTCCTCGAGTCCTGCTGGGAGGGCTCGCACCCAGTCGCCCAGACAAACTGCATCGCAAGCTTCGAACAAGCGCTCGTCGTCTGCTCGAGAATCACCGAGCAGCAGATTGTCTCGCAGTGTCGTGTCGAACAAGTGGTCGTGCTGCGCAACCAGTGCAACCACGGAGCGCGCCTCGTCGAGGCCAAGGCGATTGAGTTCGCATCCATTGAGTTGGATTGACCCCTTCGAGTACTCCCAGAACCGCAGCAACAGGTTGCTCAGCGTTGATTTTCCAGATCCGCTTGGCCCCGTGATGACTACAAAGCTGCCCGCCGGAACCTGCACAGTTACGTTCTGCAGGACGAGCGACTCACCCTCTGCATAACGAAAGCTCAGGTCGGTCACGGTGAGATCGACCACGGTCAGGGCGGCAGATGTGTTGTCCTGCAGAGTGAGTTTGGCAGATGGTGAGGGCTCGGCTACCGAGGCAGGCGTATCGACAAGCTCAACAAGTCGTGTCGCAGCTGCACGGCTTCTACCTAGGTGTTCATAGGCTGCGCTGAGTGGGCCGACAGCTTCAAAAGTTGCAATAGCAATCAGCGGCAAGATTGCAAGATACGCACCCTCGAGCGACCCGCCGCTCACCAGTGAGACCCCAAACCCAAGCACAGTCAAAGCAGCAAGACCCACGAGTAAAGCAGTCAGGCCAGCAGCGATTCCGCGGGCTTGCGCAAGTTGTTTGCGCGCC
The DNA here is from genome assembly GCA_009700815.1 of Actinomycetota bacterium. Lineage (GTDB taxonomy): Bacteria > Actinomycetota > Acidimicrobiia > Acidimicrobiales > Microtrichaceae > IMCC26207. The sequence goes on along the minus strand of WLLG01000168.1, from coordinate 2,328 downwards.
GGCTCTTGCGCTGCGGTGATGTGATCGGCTCGACCGAGTAGAAGGTCCTCGCGGCCAAAGGCGACCAGGTCTGCGATACCCGTTATGCCCTCTACGAGAGTCGCATTCAGGTTGGCTTGCTCCTGTACCAGGCTGCTCGAGGAACTGAGGGTGAGCCGGTGCATAGCAAGCGGGATGGCTATTCCGCAGAGGCAAACAAAGACGAAGAGCGCAATACCCAACCACGGGCTAAAGCCTGAAAGCAGAATGGAGCCCAGACTGACTGCAAGTGCTGCGGCAACTGGCGGAACGAGCACACGTAAGTACAGGTCCTGGAGCGTGTCGATATCGGCGAGAATCCTGGTGAGTAGGTCGCCGCTCCGATGCTGCATGAGCACCGCTGGTGCGAGGGGTTCAATTCCGCGGAAGAACCACATGCGAATACGGGTCAGGATTCTAAAGGTGCCAAGGTGGCCGACATAGCGCTCTGCGTAACGAGATACGGCTCGAGTCATAGCAAAGACGCGTACGCCCAAGATGATGAGAGCAAGGGTGATTGTTGTGTCGACCAGAGCGGACTTTGAGATAAGAAACGCCGACATGGCAAGCAATCCAATGCCAGCACACAAGGTGATAAAGCTGAGTAGCGCTGTAACGGCAACCCACCAGCGGTAGCCGCCGACAGCGCTGATCACTCGACGCGTGCTGCTCACTGCTGCCCCTGAATCACTCGGCCACGATCAAGGGTGATCACCCGCTGCGCGGATGCGATAGTTGCTGCTCGGTGTGCAATGACGACTGCCGTTCGACCCTGCATCAGGGCGGACATTGCGGCGACGACTTGAGCCTCGGTGTCCTCATCAAGGTGAGCAGTGAACTCGTCGAGCAGGACGACTGGAGTGTTCATGATCGCAGCCCGAGCAATGGCAAGACGCTGGCGCTGGCCACCACTCAGACGCAGTCCGTTTTCGCCAAGGAGTGTGTTGAACCCCTCGGGCAATGCCTCAATAAACCCCTGAGCCGAGGCGACGCGAGCCGCCTCATGTATCTGCTCAATTGAGGCATCTGGTCTACCCAAGGCAATGTTCTGTGCGACCGTGCCGGCAAAGAAGGCGGGTTGTTGCGGTACCCACGAGATGATCCGTCGCCAGTCACTTGGCTGCAGGTTCTGGGCAGGCTGGCCATTGATCAGAATCTGACCCTGGTCAGGCTGCATGAACTGCATGAGCAGTTTTGCCAAGGTGGACTTGCCCGCACCACTCGGACCAATCAGCGCAACCGTCTGACCTTGTTCAATGACAAAGCTCACCTGTTCGAGCGCAGGCGAGTCCGACCCAGCGTAAGTAAATCCAACGCTGCTCAGTTCAAGACTGCTGAATCCAAGACTGCTCAGTTCAAGACTGCTCCGCATTCCCTGGCCCTCTGTTGTGACCGATCGGGTCTGGGGCGGCAAGGCATTGAGTTTCGTGATTCGCTCTAAGGCAGCGTTGCCCTCTTGGCCGGCGTGATACTCAATTGCCAGACGCCGAAGTGGAGCAAAGAACTCCGGAGTCAGCATGAGCACTGCAAGGGCAAGATCAAACGACAGGTCACCGCGAATCAATCGAAAGCTGATTTGTACGGCTACAAGCGCAGTAGCCGCAGTCGCCGCCCATTCCATCATGAGCGAGGTCTGAAAGGCCGTTCGGAGCACATCCATAGTGGCCTCGCCATAGCGACGACTCACCTGCTCCACCATCTCTGCGCCATCTTCTGCGCGGCCAAAGGCTTTTAGCGTGGCGAGCCCCTGAATCATGTCAAGGTAAAAAGAGCTCAGCCACCCCAACTCTTCAAAGCGTCGCTGCGTCAACGACCTTGTACGACTGCCGATAACTGCGAGCAACAGAATCAGCAGGGGTCCCGTGAACAGCAAAATCAGGGTGGTCCATGGGTCGAGTACCCCAATGGTTATGAAGACCCCAGCAGGCACCATGACTGCGAGTGCAGCCGAGGGAAGAAACCTGCTCAGATAGGCGTCGAGCGAATCAACCCCTTGGCCAAGCGTTGATGTCAGTTCAGCAGTGCGCTCCGCGCTCAGGCCGGCAGGGCCCACAGCAATGAGATGCGCCAAGGAGTCGGAGCGAACCTTGCGGCGAAGTAGGCCGCTGGCATGTTGTGAGCTGTTCTCAGCTAGCCAGATGCACACTGCTCTGAGCAGAAGCAAAGCTGCCATCAGGACAAGCGTGGGTAGTACGCCCGAGAGTGTTTGCTCCTTGATGAACCCGTCGTTGATCACGCCGGCAAGCAGAATCGTCCAAGCCACCAGAATCCCCGCAGCGAACAGCCCCAGCAGGATTGAAATGCCAACCC
>WLLG01000167.1 GCA_009700815.1 Actinomycetota bacterium | reverse complement strand
TGGAATCCAGCATCGCAACATCAACGTACTGACCCATTCCCGTCGAATCTCTATGGCGAATAGCTGCAAGGATTCCAATGACTGCAAACAGCGCTGAGCTGATATCTCCGAGGGCACCTGCCGGAATCACCCGCGGCGGTTCGCCATCTTGGCGGGCGTACTCGTAGAGGCCCGACATTGCTTCGGGGACCATTGCATAGGCCGGCCAAGCTTGGTACGGGGATTCTCCAAGGTTGCCAAAACCAGACACCGATACATAGATCATTGTGGGGAAGCGCTTGGCAAACACCTCGTACCCAAGACCCAGACGATCCATGGTGCCGGCCTTGAAGTTCTCGGCGACAACATCAAACTCGCCAGCTAGGTCCAAGAAAAGCTCCCGGCCCTGCTCGGTTTTTAAATCGATTCCCACGGAGCGCTTATTTAAGTTATTTCGCAGAAAGGTCGCGCCCACGAGCCTGCCTTGAGGGTCGTGCATGGCCGGTAAGGCCCCCCGTCCGGATTCCCCTTGGGTCGGATGTTCAACTTTGACCACCTCGGCTCCAAGGCGCGCAAGTAATTGGGTGGCATAGGGCAGAGCCTGCATCTGCTCCGCTGCTAAAATTCGGATGCCATCAAGAGGCTTTCCGTTGATGAAGGCTTCGGGGTTTGCAATATTGCCAAGCTGCATAGAAGACATCGTGGCAGATCAAGCATGACCCAGTCGATCAGGCCGTCACTCGATCAGGTAGTCAGTCAGGATCGTCGAAGGTGACTGCGACCCTATTGTCCTAGTTAGATCAATGATTGATTCTGAACGCAGCGCTACGAGTTGGTCAGTTGCGATGAGGTGATCCACAAATAAGTTGGCCGCCTCTAGGTCGTGTAGCGGTGCACCCCAACCCAGGAGCAGGTCCTGGGCCAAACTGAGTGCTATCGCCTGGCCATCGAAGATTGTTGGGTTCTTGCGGCTGGCTTCGATTCCTACGTTAGAGACTAGTAACGCACCGTTGATCCCTCCCGCCCAGCGAACAGCTCGGCTGACAGATGAATCCGAGCTTGGTAGCGAGAGCGCCCCAACCAGAATCGCTAGATCAATGAACACTCGAACCGTGTCGAGTAGTTCGAGCGCTAGGGGAATGACGTCCTGACGGTCGCTGTCAGTCGTCAGGTCTGCTGGGGTAGAGATCAGCATCTGCAGCAGATCAAACTCGCGCTCGTGAATGTCTCCCGCAGCAACGAAGATTTGCCCGATGGCCACCAAGCGAGCGAGTGCCGCCACAGCGGGATCAAGGTCGGCTTTGGAGATTGCGTGCTCCCAAGATTCTGCAGACGCGGTGAACGTGTCGATGAACGTCTGAATCGCATTCACCTGTAGTGCTGCTAACAGACCGGACTTTGAATCGAAGTAGGTATAAATCGTTCCAACAGCACAGCCGACGTTGTCGGCTACTGCTTGCATGGTCAGACCTTCGACACCTTCGGTGGCAATGATTTCGGTGGCTGCAAGGAGTAGGTCGTGATTTCTAGTCTCACGATTTAGCTCTCGTCGACCTTGGGTGGCTTCAGGCATTCGGTTCTCCCGTAAAGACAAGGTCACTGCCTCACGGCCCAAAGCTTGGCAGCAACTGATTTGAACTCAACAACAAGCTGCCCAATTCTGTGTTGCTGATAAGAGATTGTAGGCTGGACAGGATTGTCAAGGCAAAAAGTTTTCACTTGACCTAGCAGAGTTCTTTAGGAGACAGCAGATGCGAGGCATTATCAGCGCCGCGGGATACTTGCCACATTGGCGGCTTCAACGCGATGCGATCACACAGGTCCTTGGCTCATCTGCCGGCAAAGGGCAACGATCAGTGGCCTCGTACGATGAGGATTCGCTCACCATGGCAGTAGATGCCGGCCGTCGAGCCCTAGGTGCTGCTGCCTCGGCCAACCCTGCAGCGCTTTGGTTCTGTACCACCTCGCCCACCTACGCCGAAAAGACCAATGCGACGATCGCACACGCAGCGCTTCGCTTGGGCCCCGAGGTCATTGCCGCCGATGCCGGATCCGGGTTGCGTGGCCCCGCAGCGGCACTGCGTTCGGCGCTTCATTCCACCGATCCGGCCGTATTGGTCCTGACTGGTGATGTTCGAACTGGACCTGCTGGCTCGGTAGATGAGAAAGACGGTGGGGATGCCGGCGCTGCAGTGCTTGTCGGCGCCGCATCTGCAGATTCTGGGGTTGCCGTAATTGCCGAGTACCTCGGAGGCGCCTCAGCCACGAGGGAGTTTCTTGATCGCTGGCGCTCACCGGGAGAGGCGCGCACGCGATCCTGGGAGGATCGCTTTGGCGAGCAGCGCTATGGCGACCTAGCTGCTCAGGCTTGGGAGGCTGGACTGAAAGATGCCGGCTTGCAGCTTGATCAACTCGACAAGGTGGCACTAGTGGGCCCTCGCCCCCGTGCTAGCGCTGCCCTTGCAAAAAAGCTTGGTGCTGCGGGGGTAGAGGTAATCGATTCACTTGCTAGCTCCGTGGGCTTTACGGGTGCAGCGCACCCTCTCCTGATGTTGACTTCGCTCATTGAACAGTCTCAACCAGGGCAAGTCATTGCATTGTTGGCTATGGCCGACGGGGCAGACGTGTTCTTCTTTCGAGTAACTGACCAAGTTTCGGGCGACAGTGGCACTGCCGCCGGGGTCACGGTTGCAGATCAACTCGATGACGCTGATAACACGCTGTTGTACTCAAAATATTTAGCTTGGCGTGGAGTCCTGCCTGTCCAACCACCGAATCGCCCAGAGCCCGCTCGCATGTCGGCTGCTGCCGCTGAGCGTCGCCTGGACTGGAAGTACGGTTTTGTTGGTTCCAAGGATCACGAGTCTGGTGCTTTGCATCTGCCACCTGCTCGGGTGTCCTTTGAGGGCGGCAACATCGACGACATGGAGCCGGCCCCGATGGCTGATGTTGCAGCAACCGTTGCCACTTTTACGGTGGACTCGCTTGCCTATTCGCCATCGCCTCCAGTGGTGTTTGCAGTCTGCGATTTCGTAGGTGGGGGTCGCCTTCCAGTGGAACTCACTGATGTTCGCCCTGCTGACGTGACGATCGGCATGACTGTCGAAATGACGTTCCGCAGGCTGAACACGGCCGACGAGATTGCAAACTATTTCTGGAAGGCTCGCCCGGTTAGAGGGCAAGGAACGGCCCCAGTTAGAGGGCAACACACAGAACGCGAACAGCTCGAGAAAACGGAGCAGGACTAACCATGGCTAGCCACGGAATCAAAGATCAGGTTGCCATCATTGGGATGGGCTGCACCCAGTTCAAAGAACACTGGGATCGAAGCACCGATGATTTGCTGATTGATGCAGTGACAGACACGTTGGCCTCGGCTGGTGTTGAGAAGGACCAAGTTGACGCATGGTGGCTTGGAACGGCTCAGTCGGGCATGTCGGGCGTCACGTTGGCAGCGCCGCTGAAATTGCAGAACAAGCCAGTCACTCGAGTTGAAAATTATTGTGCCACGGGCTCAGAGGCGCTTCGCCAAGCCTGCTACGCCGTGGCCTCGGGTGCCTATGACATTGCAGCCGCAGTGGGCGTAGAGAAGGTAAAAGACTCGGGCTATCAGGGTCTCAATGCATTCCCCATTCCTACCGATGGCACCCAGCGGACCCTTACAGCAGCTGGAATGTTCTCTCTTGTGGCCCCTGCCTATGCCGACAAGTACGGCATCGATCCGAATGAATTGCGGCGGACACTGGCTCGAATTGCATCCAAGAATCACTCCAATGGCGCCAAGAACGAACGTGCTCAGTTCCGCCGTGAGATGTCGGTTGATTCCATCTGTGCGATGCCTGCCGTTGCGGGCATGTTGTCTGTATTTGACTGTGCTGGCGTTGCCGACGGAGCTGCCGCTGCAATCGTGGTGCGCGCTGCGGACGCTTATAAGTACACCGATAAGCCCATCTTCGTAAAGGCCCTGGCCATGGTTGCGGGTAACGGCTCTGGACTTGCCGATCCCGAATTTGATTACACCCATTTCGATGAGTGCGAAGCAGCCGGTAAGGACGCATATGCACAAGCGGGCATTACTAACCCCCGCACGGAGTTGGCCATGGCCGAGGTACACGATTGCTTCACCCCAACCGAGTTGGTACTGATGGAAGATCTTGGTTTCTCGGCCCGCGGTGAGGCTTGGAAAGATGTCGAGGCCGGAGCGTTCGACTTGCACGGAGACCTTCCCATCAACACTGATGGTGGACTGAAGTCATTCGGGCATCCGGTGGGTGCCTCGGGGCTTCGCATGTTGTTCGAGTGCTGGCTGCAACTTCGTCATGAAGCCCCCGAGGAACGGCAGATCGACACGGCTGATCGTGGCCTTGCATTGACCCACAATTTGGGTGGCTATCCCGGAGATATGGTCAGCTTTGTAGGTATCTGGGGAAACCGGCTCGGATGACGGTCCTGCTTCCCCCCCGGTCTGTTGTGGTTGAGCGGCTCGACGAGATGATCGCGAGCCAAGACTCAAACAGTTCTGCGCAACCTGCGGCGTACCTGGTTGGTATCGATGACTATGAAGCACTAAGCGCCTCTGACCAATCTGGTACCGAAGCCGCAATGGAAGAAATTGCAGCCCGGTTGGATCGGCTCGTGCGAACTGCAGATGTTTTGGGGTTGATTGAACCTGGGCTCTTCGTTCTTGTTGCCGCCGCTGTTGCGCCTGCATCGGCCGGCGCTGTCATGGAACGAATCCGTGGCGCGATTGCGCTACCGATGGAGATCGCCGGTCAGCCCCTGTCTGTCTTGGTTCATGTAGCAGTGTCATTTTTTGTTGCGGGAGACTCAGCTGAATCAATGTTGACTCAGGCCGGAGTTGAACTCAATCACCTCAGAGACTCCTCCCGAAAGGAGTGACCATGAGCCCAATCATTTCGACTGGTCAGGTGACCTGGGGGCTGCAGCTTCCGGTGCAGTCACAGAGCCCCTCTTTTGTGCAGCCATGGGAGTCCACGGCCGGTACAGCGGAGTTGGTCTCGGTTGCGCAGGCAGCTGATCGTGCCGGTGCGTTTTACATCGGAGTCTGCGATCACGTTGGAGTTCCGCGACCTGCCGATGAGCGCATGTCAGCGATGTGGTACGACACGATTGCGACCCTGGGGTGGCTCGGAGCACTTACCAAGCAGGTTCGTTTATTGAGCCACGTTTATGTGCTGCCATACCGGCACCCGCTCGCTGCTGCGAAAGCCTTCCTGACGCTGGATCATCTCTCAGATGGGCGAGCCATTCTGGGGGCTGGAGCGGGACATTTAGAGTCTGAATTTGAGTTTCTTGGGGTGGACTTTGAGTCTCGCGGCCAACAACTCGAAGAGTCGGTGGCAGTCATTCGAGCAGCGTTTGCAGAGGAGTACCCCACGGTTGGCGGTCCAGGCGCTCAGGTAGGAATCGGGATGAGCCCGCGTCCGGCTGCACGCACTCTTCTGGGCGGTGCTTCATTGCCCATCTGGATTGGTGGCTCCTCCAAGGTTGCTATCCGCCGTGCTGCCTTACTCGGTGATGGGTGGCTCCCTCAGGGACCTCCAAAGATGGGACTGAGTAACGC
>WLLG01000166.1 GCA_009700815.1 Actinomycetota bacterium | reverse complement strand
GCTGTGGCTCGACTAAGTCCCGTGCCCTGAATCAACTCAGCCAAGGTTCTCGGTGACTCTGCAACGAGGGCAACAACCCCAAATGATTTGTCTAATACTCCAACACCAGATACCTTGGGTTCCATTACTCGGGAACTATATCCCAAATAATGAGATATGTCTATTCAGAGGGAGCCTCTCTATGTCTGCAGAATCCACCCCCCGCACCTTGGCCGAAAAGGTTTGGGACCGTCACGTTGTTCGCTCCTCCGAGGGCGAACCCGACCTGTTGTATATCGACCTTCACCTCGTGCATGAGGTGACTTCCCCTCAGGCCTTCGACGGTCTGCGCATGACGGGTCGCTCGCTGAGACGGCCAGACCTGACGCTCGCCACCGAGGACCACAACGTGCCTACCGAGCAGATCGATCAGCCCATCGCCGATCCCATCTCACGCAAGCAGGTAGACACGCTCCGAGTCAACGCAGAAGAATTCAATGTCCTTGAGTTCCCAATGGGTTCGCCAGAACAAGGCATCGTTCACATCATCGGCCCAGAGCAGGGGTTCACACACCCCGGCATGACCATCGTCTGTGGCGATTCCCATACCTCAACCCACGGCGCCTTTGGCTGCTTGGCGTTCGGTATCGGAACATCCGAGGTTGAGCATGTGCTCGCCACGCAGACCCTCCCGCAGAATCGACCCAAAACCCTTGCCGTCAACGTGGACGGAGTTCTCAACCCTGGAGTCACTGCCAAAGATGTCATCTTGGCCATCCTTGGAGTGCTTGGAACCTCTGGAGGCATCGGGTATATCGCCGAATACCGCGGCTCGGCAATCCGTTCGCTCTCAATGGAAGGCCGCATGACCGTGTGCAACATGTCCATCGAGGCCGGAGCAAAAGCCGGCCTGATTGCCCCCGACGAGACCACGTTTGAGTATCTCAAAGGACGAACCCATGCCCCCCAAGGCGACCTGTGGGACGCAGCGGTGGCCGACTGGCGCAGCTTGAGTACCGACCCTGGAGCAGTCTTTGACAAGGAGATTTTCCTAGACGCCGCTCAGATCGAACCGTTCGTCACATGGGGAACAAATCCCGGGCAGGTCATTGCCCTCTCTCAGAACGTTCCTGGTCCGGAAGACTTCACTGACCCGGACTTACGAGTAGCTGCCGAACGAGCACTCGAGTACATGGGCCTCACTGCCGGAGTACCCCTCAAGTCCATTCCCGTGCAGACCGTGTTTATCGGCTCGTGCACGAATGGCCGCATCGAAGACTTACGCGCCGCAGCCATCGTGGTGCAGGGACGACAGGTGGCACCCGGGGTCCGGACTCTTGTGGTGCCTGGGTCCCATGCAGTCAAGCGTCAAGCCGAGTCAGAGGGTCTCGACCAAGTCTTCATCAACGCCGGATTCGATTGGCGTGAGCCCGGATGTTCGATGTGTTTGGCCATGAACCCCGACAAGCTCGTTCCTGGCAATCGGTGTGCTTCAACATCGAACCGCAACTTCGAAGGCCGACAAGGCCGAGGTGGTCGAACCCACCTAGTTTCCCCGGCCGTAGCTGCAGCAACTGCGGTGGCTGGCCACTTCGCAACTCCAACCGACCTTGACCCCGTTCGCTAATCGCCGCCCAACTGCCCTCGTTTCAAGAAAAGGAAACTCATCATGGATTCAGTACAAACAATTACCGGCACAGCAGTCCCCCTCGACCGCTCAGACGTAGACACTGATCAGATCATCCCGAGTGATTGGCTCAAACAAGTCGAACGCACTGGTTTCGACAAGGGCCTCTTCTCGGAATGGCGAGATGACCCAGAGTTCGTGCTCAACAAAGAGCAGTACTCGGGCGCATCGGTCCTAGTCGCCGGGCCTAATTTTGGTACAGGCTCAAGCCGCGAGCATGCCGTGTGGGCAATTCAGCAATATGGATTCGCAGCAGTAATCTCGCCAAGATTCGGCGACATCTTTCGTAACAACGCAACCAAGAACGGTTTGGTTCCAGTTCTTGTCAGCGCCGAGGTCGGCCGCCAACTCTTGGATGCCATCACCAACGATCCCTCGCTCGAGATCAAGATCGACATTGAGCTGCGGACGCTCGAGGTGACCGGACTTGATCTACTCGTCGACTTTCCCCTCGAGGATTCCATTCAGCACCGTTTCCTGAACGGCCTAGACGACATCAGTCTGACCCTGCTGCACGAACCAGAGATCACCGCATACGAAGCAAGCCGACCAGCCTGGATGCCCACGACCCGCTAACCGACTGGGCTAGCTAACCGACGGAGGCTACCGAGACCACTCCGTCTGTCTGGCGCAGGGACTCGAGCACTGACTCGGGCACTGACTCAGCAGTAGCTAGCACCATCAGGGCCTTTGCACCCTCGGGCGATGACCCAACCGTCATATCGTCAATGTTCACGCCGGCCTCGCCGACTAGCGAGCCTACTTTGCCGATCATGCCTGGCTGATCGTGATTACGCACGACGAGTAGGTGATCAGCGGGAGGCATATCAATGGTGTAGTCGTCAATCATGACCAGAGTTTGTACCGACTTCAGCCCGACCAGCGTGCCCGACAGGCTGTGGCCGGCGCCACGCACGGTAATCAAGTTGACGTAGTCGCGGGCAGTAGTCGTGGACGTCGGCCGAATTTCGATGCCCTGCTCCTCTGCGATCTGCGGCGCATTTACATACGACACTGGGCCACCAGTCGTTGCACCAAAGAACCCTTTGAGCAGTGACAACGTCAAGATTCTGGTATCGAATTCGGCGATTTGCCCTTGGTATTCGATCTCGAGTCCGTCTGAGATCTTTCCGCACAAGCCGGCGAAGATCCGACCAAGTTGTTCTCCTAGCGCAAGGTAGGGCCGCACGACCTCAGAGGCCTCGGCTGCAGACACGTTGACTGCGTAGGGAACAAAGTCTCCGGCGAGCGCCAACTGAACCATGTCTGCAATAGTGTCGCCCGCTTTGTCTTGAGCCTCTTCTGTTGAGGCTCCAAGATGAGGAGTAACTACTACCGAGTCAAGTTCAAACAACGGTGAATCTGTGCATGGCTCAGTTGCGAACACATCAAATCCAGCTCCAGCTACTCGACCTTGTGAAATTGCATCAGCGAGGGCTTGCTCATCGATGATTCCACCGCGAGCCACATTGATAACTCGCAGCGAAGGCTTAGCCAGTTTCAACATGTCGACTCCAATGAGTCCGGCAGTCTCTGGAGTCTTCGCTAGGTGCAAGGTGATGAAGTCAGACTGCGCCATCAGGTCCTCGAGAGAGAGCAGCTGCACGCTCAGTTGCCGAGCCCGATCCTCAGACACGAAGGGGTCATAGGCGACCAGCTTCATACCGAAGGCCAGCGCCCGCTGAGCAACCAGTTTGCCAATTCGACCAAGACCGATAATTCCGAGCGTCTTGTCGGAGAGTTCAACACCGGTCCACTTGGATCGCTCCCACCGGCCGGCTTTGAGTGCTTCACTGGCCTGGGGCACATTGCGAGCCTGGGCAAGCAACAAAGCCATCGTGTGCTCTGCGGCAGAGAGCGTATTGGACTGAGGTGCGTTGACGACCATCACTCCACACTCAGTCGCTGCGGCCACGTCGACGTTATCCAGACCAATCCCAGCGCGTCCGACAGCGATCAAATCAGTTCCTGCAGCAAGAACCGACGCTGTCACCTGTGTTGCAGAGCGAATAATCAGGGCGTGAGCGCCGGGAATAGTGGCTACCAACTCCTCGGGGGTGAGCCCTTCTTGTACGTCCACCTCGTGGCCTGCGTCACGCAAACGCTGCAATCCGCCATCGGCAATTTTCTCTGTAACCAGTACTCTCATGTCCCCATCCTGCCTGAGCTTGGAGCGACCGGCCAACCCGCAAGTTTTTCGACTGCAGGTGGTTTGCCATCGGGTTGGAATCCAAGCACTTCTCCGTAGAAGGCAAGCTCGGTCTCCAAAGCGTTTACAACCGTTTCTCGCAGCAAGAATCCGTGGCCTTCTCCCTGGAATAACACATAGGCATGAGGTACCTGGTTTTGCTGCAGTGCTGTTACCAGAACCTCGGCTTGGGCCGGCGGAACCACTTTGTCATCGGCACCTTGCAACAAGAGCACAGGCCGGCTCAGGTGGTCCGCATGAAATAACGGGGACCTTGCTTGATATGTTGCTGCCTGTTCGGGCAGCGGACCAACCAAACCGTCGAGATAGCGCGACTCGAACTTGTGGGTATCTGCCGCCAGCGCTGCTAGGTCAGTGACCCCATACAGGCTGCAAGCTGCCACAAAGGTTCCATCAAAGCCCCAGTCCTGCTGAAAACACAGTGCTGCTAGGGCAGTAAACCCTCCGGCAGAGCCACCTCGAATCACACAACGGCTTGGGTCAACGAGTCCCTGCTCGGCTAAGAAACGGGCGGCAGCGATGCAGTCCTGAACATCTGCAACTCCCCATTCTCCGCGAAGTTGGTCTCGGTACTCTCGCCCAAAACCAGTTGAACCTCGGTAATTCACATCTGCGACTGCAAAACCTCGGCTAGTCCAAAACAGCAGGCTTGGCGAAAACTCTGCTCGGGCCGAGGCAGTTGGTCCCCCATGAATTCGCACGAGCAGCGGAGGTGACTCGCCGTCTGTGCCATGAAATCTGGGGCTCTGCGGCGGATAGAACAACGCGTGTGCCTGGACCAAGCCGCCTTCCTGCGAGCCAGTAGGAAAACTGATCGCTTGCGGAGTCGATACCCAGTCTGCTGAAAGCGGTGCAGCGCCAGATGCAGCAGCGGGTGCGGCGGAGGGTGCAGCAGCGGGCGAATCGGCAGCAGAGGGTGGAGCACCCTCTGGGATCGCTCTCAGATCAGTGGCTACCCCAGTTGCAAGGTCGACATGCCAGACCGAACTCGGTCGATCTTTCAGACCTGCAATGACTGCAACAGAGGAACCGTTAACGCTGACTGAATCAATACAGGTGAACCCTGGGCCCGGAAGCGGTAGTCGTTGCGCAGTCGCAGGGTTGTAGCTCCAGAGCGAATCAAACCCGCCAGACTTTGCGGCAAACACCACGGTTCCGTCAGAGGTGAAGCCATACCGGGAACCGCCAGCAACCCAACGAGGCTCTCCGACCTCTTCCTGTGCATCCGCAATCAGAGGCGCCAGATAGTCACCAGATGCAGCCTCGGGAGTCCCCGGTGCCGCAGAGCGATACAGGTGCCACCAATCCGTGGAGTCATCACACCACCACAAATACCCATCAGGAGACCATTTGGGAAGGCTCACTGACACTGCCCGAGTCAGGCCACGGGCCTGACCTCCAGGCAGCCCACCAGCAACGCGACGTGGTTGTGTGATGGCAATTGATTTCCGACCGCCGTACTTAACATCAGCAGCCCAGAGTTCGGCTGCATCCCATGGCATATCTGGGTGATCCCAACGAAGCCAAGCCAGGCTCAAGCCGTCTGGCGACAAGGTCGGAGCAGCAGTGAAGTCCCCGGAGCCGGGTTGGCCTTCGCCAACAATCACGACTGGCGGAGCAGGTGTCGTTCGTATCGCCACTAGTTCATTCGCTACCGCTCCATCGGCTAACACTCCATCGGCTGGCACT
>WLLG01000165.1 GCA_009700815.1 Actinomycetota bacterium | reverse complement strand
TCCCTCCCACAGCCGCTATCAACCGGGCATCGTGGGCTGTGGAACGAACCGGGGTTCGCGTTGCCGAGCAGCGCCTGCAGCGCGGCCCCTCCGGTGCAGGTCAGACCGACCCGATCACGGCGCTTCCCGGAGCTCAAGCTTTGCGGCATCAGCTGCGCGATTTGGTGCGCACGCTCTCACCGTTTTGCGTAGGAATCATCCAGATTGATGAGTTCGCACTACTCGGTTCGCAGCACAGCGCCGCAGAATCCGATGATGCGCTCCGTCTGCTCGCAGATGTTCTGTGCACCACGCTTCGGCCCGAAGACCTGATCTGCCGACTTGATGGGCCACGCTTTGCCATTGTTCTTGCAGATTGCTCGGCAAGCCAAGCCACGGCTGCATTGGAACGGGCTCGGGAATCTCTGGCCTTGCTCTTGGTCTCTCAGGAGAATCTGCCCTTTACCTGCTCTGCGGGACTTGTCGAGTCGCACTGCGCCACCTCGCTGGATCAGATTGTGCAACTCGCTGAGGAAGCCTGTTCACAAGCGCATGCACATGGCGGCAATCGCGTCGTGCTCGCTACTGAACCAAGCACACAGCCCAGCCCCGATCAGCGCCACTAGCCGATCAGGTCGATGGGTTCACGGCCATCCATGATGCGCTGCACCCGATCTAGCGCACCCCAGGCAACCTCTGGCTGAGGCAACACCCAGAACCTGTTTTCAACAACAGCCTGGACCAGAGCATCAGCCACAGTGTCAGCATCTGCACCTGCATCGTTACCCGCGCGCACTGCCTGTGCCACAAGAAGTGCCTCACCAAGTAGATGCTCTGTTTCGATGCCTGCAGCTGCACGAGAATTGGCAGCCATCGGGGTACGAATATTTCCAGGACAGATAACCGAGCTATGCACCGCCGGGGCAACCCGGTTCAGCTCATGATGAAGCGATTCCATCAATCCCACCACAGCGTGCTTACTTGCGACATATGGGGAGAGCGCCGGCGTGGCCACTAGGCCCGCACCCGAGGATGTCGCTACGACATGGCCGAACCCCTGCTCAATCATGACCGGGACTGCCGCCCGAATCCCATGAAGGACTCCCCAGAAGTTCACCTGCATCTGCAACTCCCATTGTTCCAAGGGGATCTCCCAACACAACCCGGGCAGGTACACACCCGCGTTCAAGACACTCAGCTTGAGTTCTCCCATGGCAGTTGCAGTGCTCACTAGCTGCTCGTGGTGAGCAGCCATACCGACATCGCCCACCACGAGTTCAACAACGGTCTCCTCGGGCAGACTTTCAACTGTGTGCTCGAGCATCACAGCGTCTCGATCAGCGAGCACGAGCGACATGCCCTCGGCTGCGAGGCGCCGAGCGATAGCCGAACCTATGCCGCCGCCGGCCCCGGTCAAGATTGCTACTGCAGAATTCAGTTCCATGACTTCGGACCGTAGCGGGCGTGGCCGGTAGGTTGTGTGAGGTATGCCAAGCACATCACCCACTCCCCGACCTACTCGTAGTGTTCCCCCCAAGCCATCACTTGATGGCCTCGAGGCTCAATGGAGCGCTCACTGGGAGGAGCAAGGCACCTACAGATTCGACCGTTCCGCTAGTCGCGCAGAAGTGTTTTCGATTGACACTCCACCGCCAACTGTCTCGGGATCGCTCCATGTTGGGCACGTTTTTAGCTACACGCACACCGATATCATCGCTCGTTATCAGCGCATGGCCGGTCGAGAGGTCTTCTACCCAATGGGCTGGGATGACAACGGTCTCCCCACCGAACGCCGGGTCGAAAATTACTTTGGCGTGCTCTGCGAGCCGAGCCTGCCATACGACCCGGACTTCACTCCGCCAGAAACTGCTACTTCCGAGCGCAGGGACTTTGTTCCCACCTCTCGCCAGAATTTCATAGAGCTCTGCGAACAACTCCTGGTCATTGACGAGGCCGCATTTGAAACGCTGTTTCGTCAGCTTGGGTTGTCGGTTGACTGGTCGATGACCTACTCCACCATTAGCAGCAGTTCCCGCAGGGCTTCACAGAGGGCATTCTTGCGGAATCTTGCGCGGGGTGAGGCGTACTCCATGGAAGCTCCCTCGCTTTGGGATGTCACTTTTCAAACAGCCGTGGCACAGGCTGAGCTCGAAGATCGCGAGCGGCCAGGCGCGTATCACCAACTGGCATTTCACCCATCTGGAACAGCCTTAGGTGGGCCCGATGTACTCATCGACACCACTCGACCCGAGCTTGTGGTCAGTTGCGTCGCGCTCGTTGCTCATCCAAGCGATGAGCGTTACCAGTCACTGTTTGGATCCACTGTCACCACTCCGGTTTTTGGGGTCGAGGTTCCGGTGCTTGCTCACGAGTTGGCAGAGCCAGACAAGGGAACTGGCGTGGCAATGATCTGCACCTTCGGCGACACCACTGACGTGACCTGGTGGCGAGAACTCAACCTGCCCGCTCGAGCCGTGATTGGCAGAGATGGCCGCTTTGCCGCCGATGCGCCGGTCTGGCTGTCAACGGACTCGGGCCGCGAGGCCTACTCACGTATCGCCCGCAAAGCTGCCGGCGGCGCACGCGAACAGATGGTGCAAATGCTGCGCGACTCGGGAGAACTTCTTGGCGAGATTCGGCCGATCCAGCACCCGGTGAAGTTCTACGAAAAAGGCGATAAGCCCCTTGAGATTGTGACCTCAAGGCAGTGGTACATCCGCAATGGCGGCCGTTCAGATGAACTCAAAGCTGAACTGCTCTCTGTGGGCAACGACTTGGCTTGGCATCCGGATTACATGCGGCACCGCTACGAAAATTGGGTGGGTGGCCTGAACGGCGACTGGCTCGTTTCCCGGCAGCGTTACTTCGGTGTGCCCTTCCCACTTTGGTATCACCTTGATGCTGAGGCGCAGCCCCTCTACGACAACCCAATTACTGCCGATGAAGCCGCACTGCCTGTTGACCCTCAGTCACAGTGCCCGCCCGGGTTTACCGAGGAGCAGCGCGGTGCTGCCGGCGGATTCATCGGAGATCCAGACGTAATGGATACCTGGGCCACATCCTCGTTGACTCCTCAGATCAGTTGTCAGTGGGAAGAGAATCCTGACCTCTTCGCAGCAACATTCCCCATGGACATGCGTCCTCAAGGCCACGACATCATTCGCACATGGCTGTTCTCTACGGTGCTTCGCAGCGAGTACGAACATGACTCCCTGCCCTGGTCGAACGTAGCGCTCTCTGGGTGGATCCTTGACCCGGACCGCAAGAAAATGTCCAAGTCAAAAGGGAATGTCGTTGTTCCGACGCACCTGCTCGAGGCGCATGGCGCGGACGGCGTGCGGTACTGGTCAGGATCTGCAAGGCCAGGCACTGACACAACCTTTGACGAAGCCCAAATGAAAGTTGGCCGACGACTTTCAATCAAGCTGCTCAACGCTTCAAAGTTCGCTCTCTCCTTTGGGGAAGGTAGCGGAACAGGTGACAGCAGTGAGTCGGAGACACAGGCGACCCAGACTCGGGCCCAGACCTCAGCGATTACTGAACCACTCGACCTAGCAATGGTTGCAACTCTGGCAAAGCTTGTTGCCGATGCAACTGCGGCGTTTGAATCCTTCGACTATGCGCGGGCTTTAGAACGCACCGAACAATTCTTCTGGCCCTTTTGCGATGACTACCTCGAGCTTGTCAAGGGCCGCGCCTATGGCACCGAAGGCCAAGAGCCCAGTGCAGCAACTCAATCTGCTCGAGCCTCGCTCGCACTAGCGCTCTCAACCCTGCACCGCCTCTTTGCGCCGTTCCTTCCCTTTACCACCGAGGAAGTCTGGTCTTGGTGGATGGAAGGATCAGTGCATCGGGCGACTTGGCCAGACGCAGCTGAGTTGCAGCAGATTGCAGCCGACGGCAACCCCGCTGCACTCGAAATTGCAGCCCAGGTTCTCTCGGAGCTACGCGGTGCAAAGTCGGCCGCCAAGGTCCGAATGGGTTCGCCAATTCAGCAGGCAACCGTTTCTGACACCTCAGAGCGTCTTGCCCTGTTTGCAACAGTGGCAGTTGACGTAGCTGACGCCGGCAAGGTTGAAGAGTTGCTCACCGCGACAGCAGACACCTTATTGGTGGAGACAAGAATTGAGCCTCCAACGGCGTAGTTTCCAGCCGGCTATTGGTCAGAAATCGATATGTCTTTCAGTCGACCTTGCTTGCGGTCAACCATTTCTACGAGCACTCGATAAAAGTACGCTGGATCGTCTACATCTTCGATCGAGCGAAACCCTGACCCATCGTTTGCTGACTCAATACAAATAGTTGCTGTTCGCGCCCACCACTGCAGCAGCGACTCGGTCCGCGTAATATCAGTGATTTTCTTCCAGGGGATGAACTCGGCTCGACGGTTCAATACGCCGCTCACGCGCAGCACGCGCAGGTCAGTCACGACATAGCGAGTGAACCAAGCTTGCAGTGCCCGAATGGCCACAAAACCTGTAAAGCCCAAGCATGCAATCACGGCCAGAGAGGTAAGAAGTGTCTGGCCGATCAGCGCTACGAACAGCACCGCCAAGAGAACGACACAGAACCACAAGAGTTGGTTCATCAGGAACCCGCGAACTGAGCGCGTCTCCTCAAGGACCACTCGCTCACCGGGCACTAGGTAGGCATCCACGATGGTGTCCGGATGCCAGCCGCGCGAAGCCCGCTGCGTGGATTGACCAGCGCCAGGACGCGAGGTCCTACCGCTTGGCCGCAAGGGGCGCGACCCGGGTCGGTGACCCGTGTGGGTCATCGACCCAGATTGCCCAAGAACTCGGCCAACTTGCTCACAACTTCTTGAGCAAACGTGCCAGCGTTGCCCAGCACTGACCCAAAGTCTTGGGCTGCCGTAGCTGGACTACGCCACATTGCCAACACCATAAACCCACCTGCAAGTAGCAAGATCGGCATCATCAATTTGCTCATTTGGACTCCTCCACATTCCCGCCAGCCGAGGCTAACGACACTTGTGCAGAGGCTGGCCTAACCCCGAACGCGCAAACCAAACGAGGAACTCCGTCCGCAGATCCAACGTATCAGTGCACCCCCAGCGCAGGGTGGACCCTTAGCGATCAGGGTTCTCAGGGGGTGGAGCAGGAGGCGCAGCGGGAGCCGGAGCAGGAGTCGGAGCCGGTCCTGGTTCGGCAAGCGACTGACCCATCAGCGTCATTTGCGTAATCGATGTCTGCATGATTCCAGCTGCCTCAAATGCAGCCAGAACGCGCTTGCGGTATTCACGCTCGACTGCAAACTGGCTCGAGGGTGCGGTGTCTTGATGCACGCGCAAGGTCACCCCCGTCGGATCCATGGAATACACCCCCAACACATTGGGCGGGTCATCGGAGAGGTGTGGCGCCCATTCAGGATCCTCTCTCATGTCTAGGCCCACCTGCTCAAGCAGGCGACATGCCAAGTCCACATCCGTTTGAGGAGTGACCACAACGTCGATAACAGCACG
Source organism: Actinomycetota bacterium (assembly GCA_009700815.1). Taxonomy (GTDB): domain Bacteria; phylum Actinomycetota; class Acidimicrobiia; order Acidimicrobiales; family Microtrichaceae; genus IMCC26207. The sequence goes on along the minus strand of WLLG01000165.1, from coordinate 288 downwards.
AGACCAGTTCTGGGTTTTGTTGCCGACCCGAACTACCTCGCCATTATCAACGTGCCAAACAATCCCGTTGATATCGCGAAGGCGAGTGGACCTGAGCGTGATTCGCTCAACCACTCCCACGGCGGGCGCTCCTGCATCGATGGTGTCTCCCACGCCGTAGCGATCCTCAACAACGATGAACCAACCAGCCAACATGTCTCTGACTAGGTTCTGCGCTCCAAAGCCCAGCGCAATTCCAATCACCCCAGCGCTTGCGAACAGAGCAGCCAAGCTCACCCCAAGTTCGCT
>WLLG01000164.1 GCA_009700815.1 Actinomycetota bacterium | reverse complement strand
TAACCCAGCAAGCACTCGCTCAAGGCGAGCAGGCTTGGATCTATGAGCAGGTAGCCGGCAAGCAGTTTCGGATTTCGGCACGCTTGTTCTTTCAGGCTCGACCTGATGGTGCCGAGGCGTTGATTCAGGCGGTGGCCCGAGCAGTGACGCCCTTTGACGCTGCTAGCGACCGCCTAGTGGACCTCTACGGGGGAGTCGGCCTGTTCACTGCGGGGTTGAATGCTCAGCGGTCAGTGCTTGTTGAGCGTTCTGAGTCATCCGTGGCGGATGCTCGAGTCAACCTTTTCGACCTTGATACACAGATTGTTGCTAGCTCGGTCGAGACCTGGCGGCCAAGCGCGGCAGATGTTGTCGTTGCTGATCCGGCAAGGGCTGGGCTAAATACGGCAGGTGTCGCAGCAGTGGTTGCTACTGGGGCGGAACGCGTGGCGCTAGTCAGTTGCGATCCGGCGGCTCTTGGTCGGGATCTGGGCCTGCTCGTTGCTGCTGGCTTTGAGGTGCTCAGGATAGAGATTGTCGACATGTTCCCGCAGACGCATCACATCGAGACGGTGACTACCCTGAGAAGAATGAGCGCTAGCCGGATTAGCTCTTGAGAAACCTTGGTCTGTTCAGGGTCCTGTTCGGGCTAGGTCTAGCCGCTGCCCTGAGCGCCTGCGGCAGCAGCACGGCCTCGGAGCAAGCGCGTGATGATGGGACCTGCGAACTTGGGACCCCAGCCAAGCTTGTGCCAGAGGTGGTATCCAAGATTCCCCATCAGACTGATGCCTATACCCAAGGCCTTCTCATTCACGAGGGCAGGCTCTATGAGAGCATCGGTTTGTATAATGAGTCGGAGCTGCGAGCCCTGAATCCCGCCACTGGTGAGGTGCTTGGTCAGGCGGCCTTACCGGCCGGAGCATTTGGTGAAGGTCTGGCCGAGGGCTTAAACGGCGAACTCGTTCAGCTCACGTGGAAAGAAGAATCGGCCTATCGCTGGTCCGCTCAGAGTCTGGCCAATCTGAGCGAGGCAACCCCAAGCGGTACCTTCGAGTATCAAGGGGAAGGGTGGGGCCTGACACGACTAGGGGCTGCTGACTTTGTCATGACGGATGGTTCCGCCGATGTGACTCTGAGAAGTGCGAAGGATTTCTCCGTGACTGGTCGGCATCAGGTGGACCGCCTGAACGGCCCAACCGGTGGCCTGAACGAGTTGGAGTGGGACGGCGAATCTGTCTGGGCGAACCGGTATCAGACCGATGAGATTCTGCAGATTGATCCCGAATGCTGGATGGTGACTGGAGTGGTCGACATGTCTGGCCTGCATGACGAAGCTGTGCAAGATGCGAGTGCTGCTGGAAGCAAAATTGATGTGGTCAATGGGATTGCCCAGATTCCCGGAACGGACCGATTTCTTGTCACAGGAAAACTGTGGCCCAGTCTGTACGAGGTCAGATTTGTTGACGGGTCGTCGGCGAGCGCCCGATAGCTAGGACATGTCCGTCGGCTCCGCTACGCAATCCTCTGGTTTCGGCCCCCCGTGCTCGGCAAGCCAATCCAGAGTTTCGCAAGTGGCCGGCCCGAGCACCGTGTCGTGGCCGAGTTCGGGGTACTCCCGCAGCGTCACATCAACCCCGAGTTCCTGAAGATGCTCGGAGAGCAGTTCGGTAATACCTGCGGGAATATCTTGGTCATCCTCGCCTTGCACTAACAGCAGTGGGCCGACTGTTGGTTCTTGGTCGGGGTTCCCGACCGTTGCAAGAAGCGCCGAGATTTCTGCCATCTCAGAGGGTGAAATCTTGAACACCTGATCAACGTTCGTAGTAGCGAATTCCTCAAAGGCCTCGAGCAAACAACCCGACTGCGTAATCAGATCCAGGTGCGGTTCTGTTGCGGGGCCGCTAAAGCGTTCCAACGTGATCGATGGATCAACAGTAGAGAGACCTACCAGCAGATAGAGCCCGTAGACCACGTCAGCAGGGAGTCCGCCAGAAATAATGGCTGGCAACGCACTTCCCAAAGAACTGGTCGGGGCAATCGCTACGGTTGCAGCAAGTTGAAGATCGGGGTGACGGCTAGCGGAGCGGGTTGCAAACAGTGCTGCTTGGCCACCCTCAGAATGCCCTATCGCAAACCAAGTCTTTGACAATGTGCTGGTCGCAGAGCGAGCTGCCGGAACGATATCGGCCATGGCATTGCCCAAGTCCACGCCCACGCTGTAGGTGTGGGGCCCCGGGGTTGCTAGTCCGATGTAATCAGATGCCGCAACGGCGTAGCCGGCGCTCAGAAGCGAACGAACCTGCTGAGCGTATTCGTTGTAGAACAAGTTGTCTGTTGTCGAAGGCGCACAGACATCAGCGACCCCGGTGGTTCCGTGCCCCCAGGACACAATCGGCCACCCGTCCTTGGGAGCAGCCCCTGGCGGGATGAGCAGAGTGCCGCTGACTGCAACTGGCTGGTCAGTGCGGTTATCAGACAAGTAGAGCAACTCAATTCTGGTTGCTCCCTCGAAGGTCTCGCTGATTCTGCTGGGGGTAGCGGCAAGCAGTGTTCCAGGTGCGCCGGCCGGCAGCGGATCGGGAACTCGGTACGCATCTCCGTCGCGCTCAAGAATGGGAACTTGTATTGGCGCAGGCGCTTGCAGTTCGCTGGAGGTGGATTGCGAACTCTGAGGGGACTGCGCTGGCTTGCTCTGCTCAGCCGTGGAGCATGCGCCCGAGAGTACGAGCAGCGCCGTCACACAAACAGCAGCCCTGTGGCGCCTAGTTTTTTGGGTGCTCAGGGCGGGCGACATTCAGCTAACCCTAGAAGTTCGCTTCGTGATCATTCGCGTCTGGAGCGGAAAATCGACAGTATGTGTCGATTTTCCGCTCCAAACGCGTGGGGTAAGAGTGGGATGAGGAAAACTGCGGCGGGGCCCCGATTGCTCGGAACCCCGTGTTTGCAGTGTTTTTGTTGTGCGCCCCCTGGGACTTGAACCCAGAACCTGCGGATTAAGAGTCCGATGCTCTGCCAATTGAGCTAGAGGCGCATGTTGCCCTGTCGACCCGGATCGACAGGACAGTTTTGTAGTTGCCCGGCGGCCTCGAGCACAAGTGCAGTCGGCCGCCGGGCCTTGGGGTGACCGAGGGGACTCGAACCCCCGACTTCCAGGACCACAACCTGGCGCTCTAACCGGGCTGAGCTACGGCCACCATGACAAGGAGAGTGATCATATACGGTTCAACTCGATAGTCGAAGCCGGGGGATTCTCATCTTCATGAGACTGACTAGCCGCTGAGAGCCGTTGGTCTGTAAAGTTGCAGGGTGCTTGGCAACAGTTCTCGAGGTGTTCAGCTTTCTTTGGGTGCGCTCCTTCTCGTGACTCTGGGGGTGATAGGTGCCTATGCGCTGAGTTCATCAACAGGCTTGCAGGCCGCACCGGCAGCAGCTCTGACCAAGGCCGCACCGACTAGTGCTCCACCGACTGCTGCTGCACCGACCACTGCTCCACCGACTGCTGCTGCACCGACCACTGCTGCACCGACCACTGCTGCACCGAGTTCAGTTCTGAGTAATGCCGTTGCTCATAGCGGCATCAAACTCAACCCCTCTTGGCCAAAGACGCTCACCCTGCTGACAGACTCGGTTGGCCTTGGAGTCAAGGACACCCTGCCCGCAGCTCTACCCGATTGGCAGGTAGATGTTCGTGGTCGTCCCGCACTGATGCTCAAGGCAGCCAATGCCGAACTAGCAGCAGACCCGGTACCAGTTGGATCCGTGGTTGTGGTGGCGCTTGGTTACAACTCCCTCTGGGGAAAAGATCGAGCTCAGTACGATACGTGGGCCGCACAGTTCAACCGTGAGGCCGACGCGCTCATAGCAACACTTCGGGAAAAGGGAGCGAAGAAAATCGTCTGGGTCACGCTGCGAGACCCGGACCCTTCGCTGATTCCCCCATCGGCGCTGGCTCAGGCACAGAAGTACAACTGGTACTTCCCTTATGTCAACGAGCAGCTAGACGCTCTTGTTGTTCGCGACCCGGTGATTGCTCTTGCCGACTGGGCCGCAGTATCAAACCTTCCCGGACTGACCTATGACGCCATTCACCTCAAGACGCTGGGCGCCAAGCTGATGGTGGAAACCATGAAGGCTGGGATTGGCCTGCCCACTACTCCCGTGCCGGGTTTGTAGTTGGTGTTGACGCAAGGTGTGCTCGGCGTGACAAGATCAACGCTCACATAACAAGAGTTCGCTCTTGTCGGCCGCCCTCGTAGCTCAGATGGATAGAGCAACGGACTTCTAATCCGTCGGTCGTTGGTTCGAATCCAACCGAGGGCACTTCAAATTTGGCGGGTACCGTGTGGCTACTGAGTTCAGCTAGCCAAACTGGATAGCTCGTTGGGGTTGGGCACGGCGTGAAACTGTGCCGAAACCGATTCAGATCCCGGGCAAGTCTTCTTCTAGACCCAGCCAAATCTGAGCCGCGTCGATGTAGGTCTTCTCGCTGATGAAGGCGTGCTGCGTCCCGGTGTACAGGTCGCGAAATGCTCGCTCCATGCGGCTCCCGTCACGGATTGCCGTAGTGCCCGCAGCTAGGTGAGCCCACTGCCCGACCTCTCGTGAGGCCTCGGTTGCATACGTGGCAGCCACTCGCATGTCGGCACGCATTCTTGGGGTGAGTTCCTCGCCTGCAGCTACGGCTCGTTCGGCAGACCCAAATGTTTCAATCACCCCAGCGCGAGCTGCCCGCCACATCCCGGTGAAGTGCGAAAGGTTACGTTGAAAGGTGTTTCGACGAGCCAAGGTCTCCATGTCGGACATGCGTGCTTTCTTGAGTGCCAAATCAGCGACATCATCAAGCATGCTCTTGGAGACTCCCAGGGCCCAGGCAGCATGACCCGCGGCAGTGATAGGCATCAGTCCCATACGAAACAGTGGACTCCCGCCGCGCTCAGGCTGGCGGGTGAACAACGGAAAGCATCTGGATTCGGGAACAAAAACCTCGGTCACTGCGTAGTCATAGCTGCCAGTTCCGCGCAGGCCTTGGACATGCCACCCATCTGTGAACTGCACTTGCTCTCTTGGCACGAGTGCCGCACGAATCTCGGTAAGTTCAAAGATGGCTTCGCCGTCGATCACCGGGAAGAAGCCGCAGGCTATGTACTTTGAGTGAGCCGTTCCGGAACCAAAATTCCACGAACCCGACAGCATGTAGCCGTCACCTGTGGATTCCCCGGAACCGTTCGGAAAGAACTGCCCACCAACAGTTACCCGGTCGAGGGGATTGCCGAAGAGCTCTTGAAAGCCTTCATCTGGAAGGTAAGCCGATGCGGCCATCGCCGAAGGCATATTGGCAATACCAATCCACCCCAAGGCGCCATCTTGGATTGCCATCTCAATCCAAGTTTCGATGACCTCTGTAAATGTTGGTTCGCAACCTCCTGCCTCGGGAGTATTCAAAAATGACAACAGTCCGCTGTCCCACAGCGCATCTACTAGCGGTGCAGACATTGTTCGCTGAGATTCGCTAGCAGCCGCTTCGATCTGGCTGATTTCACGAAGGCTTCGTGCCGCTGCCGGCCCATTCAGAGTCAGAGTCATGAGGTGAATTTACCAGAAGGGTTTGCCGATCTGGGGTCGGCAGAGTTGCATGTGTGCACCCGTGCTCTGCCAACATCAATGCAGTGCCTGCCAAGTTGCCTCTCATTCTTTTACCGCCATCAGAAGGAAAGGCCACCGGTGGTAGTGACTCGGAATGGGTTCCAAGTGATATGGCGATGCAGTTCCAGGACTCGC
>WLLG01000163.1 GCA_009700815.1 Actinomycetota bacterium | reverse complement strand
TGGGGATCTACCGTCTGCGACGACCACCGCCCGAACCTTGACGAGTCAAAATGGCTTCAAGAATGGTTCGAACGCAACAGTGACAGTGTCACAAGAGCCAAATCCGAACCGTCTGAGAGTGAAGGTCAAGGCAACAATCCCAACATATTTCGTGGGGCTTTTAGGCGTCAAAAGTGTGGATCTAACTCGAGAGGCAGTAGCAGAGTACGTAGCACCGGTGCCGATGGGATCACCAGAGAACAAGCTGGGTAATGACCCGGCTCGCGCTCAGAACACCCCTCAGTTCTGGATCAACATTGCCGGGCCGAACGCGACCAAAAAGTCTGGTGATCGCTTTCAAGCAAAGGTCTGTGCAACCTCGGTAGCCAACTGCACGGGAACCGTCATCTCAGGAATAAACAACGATGAGTACTCAACTGAGGGTTACTTCTTTGCACTCAAGGTGGCGTCGGTTGTGACAGGCCAGCCACTGAATATCCAGGTGTATGACCCCGCTATGACCTATGTGAATGACACATGCGGGGCGAATATGCCGACACAATCAGAGGCGAATGCTCTACAGGCCCTTCCAGGTAATCCCTATCCAGACGCAGCAGTTCGGTTTGCACCTGGTCTGACATCTTGGTGCACGGGCGACCAAGACATCAGCGGACGCGGCACCAAGACCACCTTTATTGTGCGCAGCCCTGACGCTACGCCTTGGTCTGACTTAGATAATCCAGTAGTAGCTGGATGTACAAAACAGATGCCGTCATACGACCCAGGTGGAAGCAACCCCACCATCTATCAATACCTTCACCCAACCGATGGTAAGCAGGATGCTCAGGCTGTGGTGAACCCTGCTGATGGTTCGAACACTTTTGCCGAACTCTTTCGACAGAACGTCACCATTTGTTCGATACCAGCAGGGTCGGTGTCGACAGGCGAATACATTCTGCAAGTCAGGAGCAATGCCACGGCCGCAGCCCCCACGGTCTATAGCGCATCTGTCGTAGACGGCGGTCACAACCGGATGTCGATCTTTGCTGGTTTCGGAACAGCTGGCCTTGCAGCAGTCGATGGCTCGGCTGTCTCGATTAATGCCAGAGGACGTCTTCCGATTTATGCCAATGCCACTGCTGCAAATACCTCGTTCTACCTAGCTCGGGTACTCCCCTATGACGCAGGACGGACCCTTCGTGTCACGCTGTTCGATATCGGCGACGCAGCCTCGGCAGGGGTGCTACAGATTCTTCCCCCAGCGGAATTTGCTGCGACCTTCTCGGGGTGTGTCTTTAGCCGTGATGACGGTGCAACGCTGAGTTCCACTCCAAGCACTTGTACCCTGAGCAACGTCTCGAGCGGCAACGGGTTCGACGGTCGCAGCGTAACGGTTGACATCCCCATTCCGGCTAACTACACATGCACGCCGGCAGTTGCCACGCAGTGCTGGATCAAGGTTCGTGCTGCATTCCCTAGTGGGGTCACTGACACCACTACTTGGTCTGCTGCCATCCTTGGCAACCCAATTAGGCTTGTTGAGTAGCTGCCGCATTCTGCCACTCAGCGATCTTCTCCCCCATGGGAGTTGAAGGTGGTCCCGAGACAAAAGGCCAAAGCTCTTCAGCAATCTGTCGCCAGTTTCCGCGAGCCTGAAGGTCTCCGAACAGGGCAAAAAGGCCGAGGTTGATCCGCTGGATGATGACCATTGATGGCGGCAGATTCGCAGCTTTCATGATTTCTGCGTGGGGCCCCGAAAGGTCAAAGAACTGCCTGACTGACTGCGAGGAATACTCGGGCGTGATCTCCATTACCTGTTCATCAAGGACGAACTCGTAGAAGTGCCCGAAGTATTCCTGCAATACGGGGTCAGGGACCTCGAGATCAGGCGGCAGAATACCGATCCTTTGAATGATTTCTCGGAATTTGCCGATGTCCTTCTCTAACACGATGGCCTGGATCATCTCTTCAAAGACCTGCACCTCTGCCGCCGTAAATCGCTTGCAGAGCCCGAAATCCAAGAACGTGATCTGTCCACCGGGTCGAAACACATAGTTGCCCGGGTGAGGGTCACCGTTGAAGGCATGGAGCTGGTAGATGCTGCCAAATGCGAAGCGGTACAAGCACTCCGCTGTTAGCTGACGCTCTTCGTCCGACCAAGTCATCGCCTCAGCGAAAGGGACTCCCTCTGCAAACTCGGTGGTGAGAACCCGCTGGGTTGACAGCGAATCGATGACCTGAGGTACGTGGATGTAGGGATGGCCGCCATAGGCAACGGCGAACATGCGTTGGTGGTCGGCCTCGAGGGCATAATCAAGTTCCTCTGCTATCCGTTCCTTCAACTCCGCCACAATCGGACCTGGATCCATGCCCGGAAAGAGCAGATTCATCATCTGGAACAGCAGGTCAGTGTTGTCTAGATCCGCAGCTATGGCTCGATCAACCCCCGGGTACTGAACCTTGACCGCCACCTGTTGCCCAGCATGAGTGGTCGCGAGATGAACTTGGCCAATCGAGGCCGCAGCTAACGGCAGCTGAGCGAATTCGGCGAACATAACATCAGGTGCGCCACCGAGTTCCTCGATGATGACCTGTTCAACCAAGGCGTAGGCCATGGGAGGAGCATTGTTTTGCAGCTGAGCGAGGGATTGCCTTACTGGCTCGGGCAATCCCTGATCTAGATAGCTTGCCATTTGACCGAGCTTCATCATGGCCCCACGCATGTTGCCAAGGACCTGAGTGACCTGCTCGGCCGTCTGCAGTTCGAACTCTGACCGGAGTTCCTCACGACGCTCCTCGGTAGCGAGTACTCCGCGAGCCTTCATGGATACATAGTTGCCGCCGCTCCGCGCGCCAACCACGGCTAGCTGAGCAGAGCGCCGAGCCCTATGGGTAGGGATGATCGATGAGTTGGGTGACTGGTGCGCAAGCTTTCTGAACACCAGAAACAGCGCGCCACCGACTGCAACGCTGCCAAGGCCAAGCAGGGACCCTTTCTTAAGATTCATCGAGCTTCTTGAAATCCATGGAGACTCTTAAGTTCATAGGGTCCACTCGCTCGTGGTGACCAAGGCGCCGACCACCACTTTGGGATCTGAGCCAAGGTCCACCGAGTCCGAGTTAGCTTTCAGTGATGGTGATGGACTCGATGACTACCTCATTGACCGGGCGATCTTGTGCACCGGTTGGCAGGTTCTCAATGGCCTTAAGTACATCCTCGCCAGCAATTAACTGACCAAAAAGCGAGTACTGCGGCGGCAGACGAACTCCTGCAGCTCCGGAGATGATGAAGAACTGGCTTCCGTTTGTATTTGGCCCGGCGTTCGCCATTGCGAGCGAGCCAACCTTGTACTTGCCGGCTGCTGGTAGTTCGTCGGCAAACCGGTACCCGGGTCCGCCGCGTCCGGAGCCCTCGGGGTCTCCACCTTGAATCATGAACTCGCGAATCACACGGTGAAAGATGACACCGTCGTAGTAGTGATACCGGGCCAGGTTTACAAAGTTATTCACGGTGTTTGGGGCATCGCTTGCATGCAAGAACGCCGTCATCGTTCCGTGGTTGGTGACGATCTCTGCTTGGTAACTTTTCGAGGGATCGATGTACATCGGAAAAGGCTCCGAGAACTTTGTCTGACGTGCGGATGATCCGTCTGCTGCTGGTTGTTCTGTAGGCATTTAGCAAGTGTAGTCAGCGCAGCACCTACGCCCATTTTCCTGAACAGCAACCCGAATGAATTAGCGAAATTCCTGAAGCACTACCTGTGCCTCTGGCTCGAGGAGCACGAGGACCGCGGCCTTACCTTTGCGTACCCCTTCCGTCGGGAGCACAACCGTGGCAGGGTCCGAGGAACCAAGCTTGCGAACAAATCTCAGAGCCTCACTAAATCCAAGATCAGAGTCGATGATCAATTCCGAAGACATAGAGTCCGCAACTCTAAGCAGGGTCAAAGGGTTGCGGGTCGCTCCGACCTCTTTCAGGGCAGTTCGCAAGAACTGTTGCTGACGTTGCTGACGACCAAGGTCGGCAGTCGGCTCGGTGACCTCCCTACCGTCAATAACCTCGGTGTAGTTCCGCGAGCGGGCATACGCCAAGGCCTGCGTCCCATCTAGGGTCACGGGCCCAGCAGTATCCACAACGAGACCTGACTTATCGTCGAATGCTGGGTTCGCAAACTCAATGGTGACTCCCCCAATTGCGTCAACTAAGCCTGCAAAGGAACCAAACCCAACTTCCATGTAGTGGTTGATGGGAATGTTCAGATTCTGTTGGACGGTCCGGACAAGATTTGCTGGCCCGTCGTTGTAGGCGCCGTTGATTCGGCCCTGCTTGGAAGTGCTTGCAATGGTGACCCAGAGGTCACGAGGGATCGACATCATCGAGGAGCCAGTCGGCGTGGTGCGTAACACGATGAGGGTGTCGCTCCGACGACCAGTCACTCCGCTTGAGCCTTCGGGGTCAAAGGCCTCACGCGAGTCGGACCCAACGAGGAGATAGTTGGTGGAGTCACCTGAGACAGGGTCGAGCACCCCTGCCAGATCGACTCTCTGGATTTTGTTGTATGTGGAGTAGGACTTGAACAGGAGACCAAACAGTGCGACCACGACCAATATCGGCAGCAGAATGATCCACCGCAGGCCGGTTCGACTCTTCTTGGGTGTAGGGGGGTTCTTGGTCCCTGGTGAACTTCTGGCGGCAGAGGACTTCTTCGATACTTGAGTTGAACGCGACGCCGGAGCAGCGGGGACAGTCTGCTTTCTAGGGGTTTGGGTTGCACTTCTTGGTGGCGCTGGCTGTTGACCCTTGGCGCTGGGAGCACTCGGTGAAGGCACAAAGAACTGTTTGCCCGGACCTTTTGGGGGTTGGTTGTCCGAGCTTGGGGGCAGAGCCATTGCTTTAGTCTTGCTGGAAATCTGGTGGCGCGGGCGCACCCTCGCAGCACGAGTTCGTCCTGTGGTTCTCTTCAGCGCTTGACCCCGCCTACGGTACGGGGGTTCAACCTTTCGCCTCAGATGAAGATTGATAGATCCATGGCCGCTCCAGAAGATGATCAGACCCTTCACGCAAATTCTTACGCCGTGTCCTACAGGCTGTTAGGAGATTCAGAGTTGGCGGGAGCGGTGTCGGCGGTTGCAGTGAATCGAGTTCGACAGCTTCCAGAGGAACGGTCTGGGCAATGGCTTGAGCAACTCACCCTGTTCACCGTGCAACAGGCACTTCAGCCAAGCGCGCTTGGAAAGGATGCAGAGGCTCCTTCGCTTGAACCAAGCAGTAACGCCCGGAAGTCCGATCCCAATGCATCGCTACGCGAGGCCCTGCGGCGACGCCTTGCTCGGGCTACTCCCGAGGAGCAGGTGGCAGGCGCTCTGCTGCAACTCTGCGCCTACCCAGCCGAGTTTGTTGCCGGGTTGATGGGAATTTCGGCTGATGAGGTTGTCGCACTCGCAGGAATTATCGCTCCGCCACCTGGGGTGTCCTATCGAGACCTCGGAGACCCAGCACTAACAGGGTCTACTCGGCCTGCTGCTCCGAGCAGGTACCGGCGCAAGCCGCATTGGACCACCCTGATTGCCGTCTTGCTGGTTGTCCTAGCCGTGCTCTACGCGACCCAAGTCACAGGTCCACGGCCAACTCTGACCGATGAGGGTGGTTTCGGGGCACGCACGCAGACAACGATTATTCAAGATGAGCCTGCGCAGCGCTTTGGCTACTAGTCGCATGGGCAGTTAGCAACCGAGGGGCCTGAACTCCAGTGGGCGGTTGGAGGGAACAACGCTCAGTC
>WLLG01000162.1 GCA_009700815.1 Actinomycetota bacterium | reverse complement strand
TGGGCTGTCGAACTTCATTTTCAAAGCCCCCTCAGCTGCCGGGAATACCAGCGGCGTACTCGTTGTCACCGCTACTGGGCGCCGAATCGATGGCTACGAGTGGAAGCCCGCGCAGATCCAAAATCTTGTTCCAGTCCCGCTCTCGGGTGCTGCGGCTACGGCAGGAGTTGCAGCTATGGATGCGCTTCAATCCTGCGCCGGGTTGACTCCCACTGCCACTGGGCCAGGCTTTGAGGACCCGCCGGCTAGCAAATCGCCACCGAGCACGAAGAAGGGCAGATGATGCTGACTCCAGCAGAGGAAATGGCCGGGTTTATTGATGCCTCGCCCACACAGTTTCATGCTGCCCATAACGCTGCGCAACGACTTGTAGATGCTGGGTTTCAACTCTTTGACCCTCAAGAGGCTGCCGATGATGCGAACCCCCAAGAACCCGGTGCCAGGTTTGTGGTTCGCTATGGTGCACTTATTGCCTGGGTAGATGGCAAGGCCCCGCTCGGGCCGCTGCGAATGATTGGCGCACATACCGACTCTCCTAATCTGCGTATCCGGCCACGCCCAGACTCCGGTCTTGCTGGCTGTCAACAGCTCGGCGTTGAGGTCTACGGCGGAGCGCTATTGAACTCCTGGCTGGATAGGGATTTGGGAATTGCTGGCCGGGTTGCGATTCGCTGGGGCGACTCTTCCGAGACAATAGAGCAGCGATTATTTCGCAGCGCGAGCCCACAGGTGCGGGTGCCGCAGCTTGCGATTCACCTTGATCGCGATCTGGCTGAGCGCGGCCTCCTCCTCAACAAGCAAACTCATATGCAGCCGATTTGGGCCCTCGGAAACCCTCATGAGGGCGAGTTCCGCTCTTGGCTCGGGCATGAGATGGACTGTGATCCAGAGCAGATCCTTGGATGGGATCTGGCCTGCTTTGATGTTCAGCCTGCGGCAGTACTTGGCCGTGATGACGAACTGCTCGCCAGTGCCAGACTCGACAATCTGTGTAGTTCTTTTGGTGCTGTCGAAGCTCTGATAGCCGCCAAGTGGGCAGGCCACGGCCCCTCGGTGATTGTGCTCTATGACCACGAAGAGATCGGTTCCACCTCAGCCACTGGTGCGGACTCAACCTGGTTCAGCCAAGTCCTTGAGCAGCGAGCCGCTGCTCTTGGTGCGAGCCGCTCAGCATTCTTGGGCAGCCTTGCAGGGTCACTTTTGCTCTCTGCCGATATGGCTCATGCAACTCACCCCAACTATGCGGAGCGTCACGAGCCCAACCATTGGGTGCATCTAGGTGGCGGGCCTGTCATCAAACACAATGTCAATGGCCGCTACGCGACCGACTCCTCCACCGCCGCAATTTTCCGTGAGGTCTGCAGTTCTGTGCAGGTACCTGTGCAGGAGTATTCGCATCGCGGCGACCTTCCCTGCGGGTCAACAATCGGGCCTCTCGCCGCTGCACAACTCGCCGTACCCACTGTTGATGTTGGCATGGCACAGCTCTCGATGCATTCAATCCGAGAGGTCATGGCAGTTGCCGATGTTGAGTTGATGATCACGGCCTTTACTGCTTGGTTGAGTCAGACCAACAGTTAGTTCGAGGGCGTAGTCCAAACCTAAGTGCGCTCGAACCCAGCGAGAAGGCTCTCCACATCAGTCTCCATCTGGGTTGCTTGAGATGTGCACATCTTCAACAGGCGCAGACTCCGCTGCCTCCGATGCTGTTGCACCCGCGACCGTCCTTCGATCTCGCACCATTGCGTTAGTAGTTACGGCTAGCCCTGCCGCAATAGCGATCACCCCGCCGGCCAGAATCAGCTTTGAGTTCGTGCTTGTTCCTGCTGCTGCAGTGGCATTTCGTTCCGCAGCCGAAGCTTGGGTTCGTAATTCTGTCTGATCGACTGTTGTCGGCGGAAGGGTTTCTGGAATGCTGCTCGGCGCTTGGGTAGTCGGCGGAGAAGTACTCGTAGTGGTTGAGGGTGCTGCTGTTGTGGTGGCAATTGTCGGTGGCACGGTTGGCGGAGTCGTTGCAGCCGGTGCAGCAGCCACATCCCCAACAATCGCGGCTACCTCTGGTCGGAATCTTGCATCGAGCAACACATACGCTGCGTCGCCGGGGCACGCAGTCGAGGACATATCGCGATGACCGCCGATAGTAGGCGTGGTTACTGTCTTGCCCGCTGGCCAACGGTTTGACCCGCGAGAAACAAATGTTGCCGTGGAACCCTCTGACATTGGGATGTCGTATTTGCTCGCTAACCAAGCTAACAGCGCCACCATCGAGGATTGTGCCGCCTCGGTCGGTGCCTGCACCTGATGATCACCCAAGAAGCAGCAGAGTTGAGCAAATCCCTGAGATCCTCCGGTAGCGGAGCCCTTGATTGGCGACTCGAGCGAGCCAGAGCGCCCTTCGTGGATCACACCAAAGCGATCAATCAGAAAGTTGTAGGCAATGTCTGGCCAGCCCTTCTCTGGGCTGGTATGCATCCCATAAATCCTTCTGAGAGTTGTAAACGACTCGCTTGGGGAATCGCTATTCGAGGTGACTGTGTGGTGAACGAGCAAGAAGCGAACATCCCCCGGAGCTTCGCTCTCAAGTGGCCCCAGAACGGGAAGGTCTCCACCCCAGACAGAACGCGGAACAATCTCGGGAGCGCTAACGCTGCCCGCCCGCGAACTCGACAGCAACCCAGCGCTGTCGGCCTGTGGTTTCTGTGATGCAAACCTTGTGGTTGAGCTTGCAGCCTGTGCAGACGATGCTGCGGCACCTTGAGCGTCGAGAGCAGTGAGCGCTGCTGCGCCTACTGCAACGCCGATTCCAACAGTCGCAGACTGAAGCAGAAGGCGTCGCGAGTGCAGAGCAGGTCCCAGATTCGACAGGGGTGTCAGTTTCTCCGGCTCATTACAAACCTCACACACCTGACACACCCCAGGCTGCACTTGTTCTAGGGGCGGAACTCATCAGGGATACATCTCCGAATCTGAATCGCCTGAATTCTGAGACAGGATATTCGCGAAGCAGTTGTCCCGGTTGTAGATGTCGTACCTATGGCAGAAGTCAATCGCGTCCTCACCCGAATACATCTGTTCGGTTGCAACAACCACCCAGTACCCATCAGAGAGCGACTCCCAATCCCCACTCCATGTAGTGATTGCTTCGATTCCAGCGCTACTCAGCTGGGCAACAGCGTCATCAGCCGCATTAGGGCCATCCGCTACAGCTAGGGATGAGAGCTGTGCAGTCCAGCCCCCTCGGCCTGGAGTCCAGGAACTATCGAATGATGATGGGTAAGGGGTGGGAGCAGATGTACCCCCAGAACTGCCACGCGAACTTGAAGACCCGGTTCTTGGGACTGGAGTCGGAACATAGATAATTACGGGTGCTGCCGTAGTCGTGGGAGCAGCAGTCGTTGTAGTTGGTGCAATAGTGGTGGTCGTCGTCGTGGTCGGAGCGCTTGTGGTGGTGAGTGCCCTCTGAGCGGCAGCTAGCTCAGTATCGGAGGGTCCAGCCTTTCTGGATCCAAAAAGAAACGCCAACGCGCCAACACAAATCAGCACCAGGCCAAGAAGCCCACCTAGTAGCCATCTCCCACCTGATCCAGAAGTTGCTGTCTGTGCCGCTGGAGCCATTGGATTAGGCACGACCACTCGACGAACTTGGTCCGTCCAACTAAAGCCATCCCACCATCGTTCAAGAGACGGGTCCGTGGGATCCGGGTACCAACCTGTTGGAATTGCCATGCCCTGCGTCCCGTCTCCTCATCATTAACTTACTCGGCCACTACTTACAGCACTAGGTAGGGCTGCGCGCTACTCACAAAAGAGGGTGTCGGGAACGTCAATCGAGTTGACGAGCTCGGACTCGGGGTCAATCACCAGAGTAAAAACCTGCTCCCCATTGTTCTCAACTGTGCCGAGCCAAATCTCGAACATTTTCTCGTAGGAGGTATCTATCCGAACTGAAAATCCTGCTTGGGCAAACGCGTCGCTCACTACAGCCAGCGGGGTTCCTGGTGTTGCACCTTGGGCAGTTGAAGCACCAAAGCCGAGAGATACAAGGACGAGTCCTCCATCCCAAAAGACGACGAGGCCCTCTAATGGTGGCAACAGATCGCCGTATTCCTGACCATTTCCGGCAATTTCACAACCGGGTCGGAGGTTTCCGATGAGCCCAGTCGCAAGGGCGTCACCTTGGCTCATTCCGAGTCGAAGCGGACCAAGGCCTTGCGGGTCGAGTTGAATTGGTGGAGGCTCGGTAACAGGTGGTGGTGGAGGCTCAGTCACAGGTGGTGGAGGAGGCTCAGTAACCGTGGGAGGCGGTACCGAGGTTGTTGCCTTAGCGGTCGCTGCTACGGCAGAAGAATCAGATTCGCCGCCTCCAGAGAAGACTAAGAATCCAATGATCAAAATCACTGCTAGGAGTGCAAGGGCTATGCCAACAATCAGCGGAGCGTTCGTAGATGTTGGATTTTCGGGTACCGCTTCAGGAACTGGACTACTAGATAGTGCGCCACCGCAACTAGAGCAGCGTTGATCTAGGTTGCCAAGCGCATTACCGCACTGGGGGCAGAACATGGATTTCCTCCTTCGTAGTTCTCACTGTGCACGGACGGGCAAACGCCGCTCTTTGGCAGATCAGGTTGACTGCCTACCGAACTAATCAGACTCATCAGTCTGCAAATTCACCACTAGATGCAACCCCCCAGTCGTCTTGAGTGGATTGCGGCCTATCCGATGACCCTTGGTTCCAATAGGCAACAAAGGGCATCCCGCCTTCGCTGTTCTCAGTGAACTCACAAAATCGGTAATCCTGGGTCCGACACCCACGGCTGGTGAACTGAGCCTGACGCGCCATCAGTGAGTCGTAAGTACCTTTTGATTGCGGCTCAAGGAGCGAGTTAACAGTGGCCGCGTCGCCAGCGTTGAGGGCTGATACGAGCCTTGTAGTTCGCGCCGCATCGTCTACAACAGAGAGTTCGGTTCGCTGCAGAGCAACACCGTCAAATCGGTACAAGGCTCGAGCGACAGTAGTCGGGCAACAGTGTGGATCTTCTGGGTATAGCCACCACATATGCACCTTGAGAGAGCCGTCGACCACTTCCATGCTTTCTAAATCATTCATGTTCTCTGCCCTGGCATCGTTGCTATCGATTCCGTTCTGATCTGCAATCAGGTGAACATCGAAATGTGTTCGGTCAACTGCTCGAACCCCGATCGCAAAGCCGATGTGCGTTCCGGTGCCTGTGGAGCAGCCAAGACCAATCACTCCGTCTGCAACGGCGTCGCCATCAAGGTCGCCAAGTGCGACTGGCCCCGACACAATCGCATTATCTACGAAGTAGCCAGTCCCGGGGGCAAACTGACCGTCAACCAACTGGTGCCCACCGGGTGGAAACTCAAGGCCATCGCAAACTTCGTCGGGCAGCAGCAGACTCTTCATCTCTGCTTCAGTCACAGGCACGGGCGGAGGAGTAGTTGCCTGCGTCGTAGGAGCAGCGGATTCAGAAGGTGGCGTAGGGCCCTCGACTTCTGATGCAGAACCGTTGCTCGAGTCTAGGGAGGTTGTGCTTTTTTCGCCGCTATCAGCCGACAGTCCAGCAGCAGTCATTTTCTGCGCTGAACCACCGCCGCCAAGAAGCGCGACTGCACCCACAAGACTTGCCACGACCAAAACGGTTATTCCTGCGGCTAGCGCACCGATCCAAACTTTTGACGTAGAAACCCCCTGCGCTGGTGCGACGGAAAGCGGCGCAGCCACATTCCTACCTGGCTGTGGTGCAAGACTCACTTCCGCAGATACACC
>WLLG01000161.1 GCA_009700815.1 Actinomycetota bacterium | reverse complement strand
GAAAAACTAAACTCGGGTTTGCGAATGAACTGAAAGAGAAACAGCAGGATTGACAGCGCTAACACAATCAGAAAAGGTTGCTCGGGCAGATTCACCAAAGCAATGGTGCCGATAACGGCCCCCACTACACCGAGTCCACAAAGGCGACCTAGGTCTCTTGTCTGGGCTTGAGCGTCACGGCTCTCCCAACACAAAAACGCATTCGCAGCCAGATTGGGAATGGCGATGATCACCACGGCGTCCTCGATCCCAAGGACCAAAGAAATCAAGGGAACAGCTATAAGCGGATACCCCAAGCCAGTTACGCTTTTGATAAGCGCCCCCAGGCCAGAGGCCAGCAGCACCACGAGTAACTGCGTGCTGGTCAAACTCAGTCCAGTTGTGAGTCAGGGTCTATGGATTCAAGCAACGCCGCCGCAATAATGCGGTCGGCGCGCTCGGTGAGCTTTAGGTTTGAGCGTTCCCCGGCAATCAGCGTGATTCGGGCCCCAATTGACTGGACTAGTCCGGCATCGTCTGTTGCTTCACCATCGCTGTCATAGGCCCGGCGCAGCAACGTAGCTTGAAACCCCTGTGGAGTTTGCACCGCTCGAAGCAGCTCGCGATCGATCACAGCACTGTCTGATCCAGCGATCTCTGGGCCAGCACTCTCTGATCCAGCACTCTCTGGGCCAGCGGTCTCTGTCGTGACTACTCGAATCGTGTCCACTACCGGAACCGCTGGCACGACAGCGATTACTCCCGATTGAACCTGCGCAATCACCCGAGCAAATAAGTCGGCTGTAGCCAAGGGCCGAGCTGCGTCGTGAACCAAAATCACCGTCGCATCGGAGGGGATTGCAGCTAGGCCGGCCCGAACCGACTCTGATCGTGTTGACCCTCCCGCTACCACCAGAGTTGCGTCGGGAATCTGGCCATCTGCTGTTGCGAGCGAGTCGGCGGGTAGCACGGCTACGACTCCGTCGCATGCAGCGGCTGCTGTTTGAGCAGCACGGTCAATCACCCGAACCCCGGCCAGTGAATCAAACTGCTTCAACGACCCAAACCGCTGACCCGAACCACCTGCAAGCAAGACACACCAGACGGAGCCATTTTTCTGGGCAGGCACGGGGTCACCTTCGCGCTCAAACTCTTGGTTGATTTCTGCCTGAGCCATGCCCTCAAGCTACTGCCCACGCACCCCAACTCGGCACTGAGGCGGCAGTCACACGCATTATCGCTACGATGGGAATCGTGACTGACATGGATCTGCTGCTTGGTGTTGAGCTTTTTGACCAGTTCGACGAAGACGACCATCGCCAATTGGCTGATGCTGCTGAAACACTGGTCCTTGCGCGCAGCGATGTCGTATTCGTCGAAGGTGTCGAGGCTGATGCCTGCTACGTGGTGATTAGCGGACGTGTGGCCATTTCGAATAAGTCCTTCGATGGTCGCGAATCCATGATTGCGATGATGGAGCGGGGTGACTTGTTTGGCGAGATGGGCCTGTTCGATGGCCTAGGAAGATCTGCCGAGGCACGCTCGCTTGAACCCTCGGCAGTGATTCGAATTCCCTATGACGTACTGCGAAGCATCTGGGAAAATAAGCCCGAACTGCTGTGGTCAGTGGTGCGCCTACTCAGCCAGCGGATCCGATCAACCGACGAGGCACTTGCCGACTCGTTCTTCTTGGATGTGACTGGGCGAACGGCGAAGCACTTGTTGGAATTGGCTGGGGACCGTGATGAGTTTGAAATCCCCATTACTCAAGAAGAGCTAGCCGGACTAGTCGGCGCTTCTCGAGAGCGTGTGAACAAGGCAATCGCTAGCTTCTTGAAGCTTGGATGGATTGAACAGAACGATCGTGCCTACCGAATCCTCAAGCGACGCGAGCTCGAGATTCGCTCCCGCTAACTTCCCAAAAACTCAATCGCCTTCGCCCACGCGTCTGCAGCATCATCGGCTCGATGTGTCGGCCGGGAGGGATCATGCACAAACCCGTGGTCAGCACCTTCATACAGCTCGACCCTGACCCCGGCATCGATCAGTTCTTGAACATCACCCGGTGGGGTATAGCCATCCTCTGATCCAACTACGGCCATCGCTCGACCTACCTGCGCTGAGTGAATCGCGGCGAGTGGATCGGCCTGACCGGGCCCCGCCCAGGCCGGTGGCACATGAACCATTCCATAAAAAGAAACAACCTTGCTGAACCGCGGGTGGTTCGAGGCTTTCAGCGCGTACATCCCACCCATACAGAACCCAATCAACCCCACCGATGCGCACCCCGTGGCATCGGCTGCAGCAGCGGCATCGCCAAGGAGTTGGCTGTCAACAAGTTGAAACATGGCTTCGCTGCGAGCCTCGAAGAATGCAGGGTCGCTCGGCCCTGGAAGATCTTGGCCTGGGAATGGCTCAAAGGAAGTGACGGCCCACCCGGTGCGATCAGACAGCGAATCGCAAAGGTCGGCAAATAAGGGCCGAAGACCGATGATGTCGGGAATGACAACCAGACCTCGGTTTGCCGAGTCCGGTCGGGATAGATATGCCGGAGTTCCGGAAGGCAAAGTCAGGTTCATCGCAGCGAACTTAGTCTGCCGATTTGGCCATCACGCGTAGCGATCGAGGATGCTCAACTCGGCAATACGGGCAAGCGCAGTCTTTATGGTTCTCGCCCAGTGCTCGTCAACGCCATCTACCTCAGCAAGCTCATTCACTGTGGCCCGAGTGAGCTTATCTAGCGAACCAAAGTGCTCGACTAACAGATCGACAATGTCATCGGGAATGCGTGGGACACGTGACAACATCCGGTAACCGCGAGGCTCAATCGATGCATCAAGGTCGTCCGTCTGTCCTGACAAGTGCGTTGCCTGGACGACCTCTTCGGCATCGAGCAGGGCATCCACTTCTAGGCCCGAGAGCGTCTCTATGGCTTGCTCAAGGTTCCACTGCATGTCGGACTGGAAGTAGTCCCGAACAACGAGGCGACGCTCATCTTCGATGCCGGCCATCAACTCTCTCAGTTGCAGACCAATCAGTCGGCCATCGGTGCCAAGTTCGGTCAGGTACTGCTCAATCTCTTGAGAGATTCGAGCCACCAACTCGGCACGCTGCAAGAGCGTGACTACATCTCGCAACGTAACGATGTCTTCAACCTCGAGTGATGTCAGATTTGAAGACACCTCATCAAGGCGGGCTTTATATCGCTCAAGAGTCTGAAGCGCCTGATTGCAGCGGCTCAGGATTGATGGAATGGGCTCAAGCTGATAGCGGTCATTCTTGGTGTACACCGTGACCACGGCCATGTCTTCTGACACAGAAAGCACCGGAACCCCTATGGAGCGAGCCACTCGCTCGGCCGTGCGATGGCGCGTGCCGGTTTCTTCTGTGGGTACGTTCGGGTTGGGCACTAGGTGCACGTTGGCCCGAGCGATGTAACCAGCATCTGGGGTGAGGACGATGGCCCCATCAGTTTTGGCTAGCTCAGACAAGCGTTGAGGAGAGAAGGAGGCATTGATCAGGAATCCACCAGATGAGATATTCAGTACCTCCGGGCCATCTCCAATGACGATGAGTGCGCCCATTCCGGCTTTCAGGATGCGGTCGAGGCCTTCTCGCAGCGGACGCCCAGGAGCAACTGCGGCAAGGGCAGTCTGGAGTTCATCGCTATGACGTTGATCTTGACGTTGAGTCACTCGATACCCCTTTGCTGCTCAGGCACACGCATTCTGAGCAACCTGGCGGACAAGCCAGCGAGGAGCAAAGTGTGCAACATTGCGCATTCTAGTGTGGGGTGCGCTGTTTGCGGCAGCGGATATATGCACTTGGGTTGGCAGAGCAGAAGACGCTTACAGTTTCTGCAGACTGAGTAGCTCTATTGCTGCTGCTAGCGAAGGCACCCGGAGGAGCTCAATCGGCGCATCAGTATCTGGTGCTGAACGAGGGACCACAGCAGTGGTGAACCCCAAACGAGCAGCCTCGGCCACGCGACGCTCGATTCGACCAACTTGGCGGATCTCTCCCCCAAGGCCGACCTCTCCGCAGGCAACCATCGATGGAGGGATAGGCACGCCCGCCACCGCCGAGGCAAGCGCCAGACAAATGGCAAGATCGGCTCCTGGCTCGACCACCTTGACCCCACCGACTGCGTTTGCGTAGACATCGAGTTGCTGAATGCGGATGCCAGCGCGTCGCTCCAGCACAGCGAGGAGTAACGCCAACCTGCCGCTATCAAGGCCTTGGCAGGACCGCCGCGGCTGAGGTAGTTGCGAGGAAGCCACCAGCGTTTGCACCTCTACTAGGAGCGGACGGTGACCCTCTAGTGCGGGTGTGACAATCGAACCCGGGATTCCCGGGCGACGATCCCCAATGAACAGACCGGATGGGTCTGGTACTGGCTCGAGGCCAGAGGCCACCATGGCAAAAAGTCCGAGTTCTTCGGTCGAACCGAACCGGTGCTTTTGTGCTCTGAGGAGACGAAGTGCATGGTGGCGATCGCCCTCGAATGAGAGAACCGTATCTACTACATGCTCGAGTACCCGAGGCCCAGCTAACTGACCATCTTTGGTGACGTGACCGACGAGCAACACGGTGGTTCCCGTGGTCTTGGCTGTCTGCACTAATCGATGAGCGCACTCGCGCACCTGAGTGACTGACCCAGGGGCCGAGGTATATGCAGGGTCATGCAAGGTTTGGATGGAATCGACCACACAAATCTCTGGACGGACCTCGTTGATGTGGTGAATAACATTAGGAAGGGAGGTCTCTGCTGCGAGTAACAGATTGTCCTGCAGAGCTCCGAGGCGATCTGCGCGAAGGCGCACCTGATCGGCTGACTCCTCACCCGTGATGTAGAGAACAGTCGACCCAGCCGCAGCTCGAGCGCCCATGAGTTGCAGGACAAGAGTTGACTTGCCAACTCCAGGCTCGCCGCCAACAAGGGTGACGCTTCCGGGCACGAGCCCGCCGCCTAGTACCCGATCAACCTCGGGGATTCCTGTTGGTACAGGCTGGCCGTCCTGGGAGCGAACAGCCGTAATTGGAACTGGCGGAACGGGTGGATCAGAGAGGCCAGAGATGCTTGAGGGCAGGTCTAGTTCCTCGGTGAGTGTGTTCCAATCCCCGCAGCCGGCGCATTTTCCGGACCACTTTGGTGCCTCTGCACCGCAACTCATGCATCGAAAGACTGTGCGGGTTTTGGCCATGCATGCACCCTAGAACTCTGCAGTGACAGTTCCGGTTCAATTGCCCGGGCTCAGCGACCCGATCAGCGCCTGCGACGCAGCAATCCCACTGTCAAGAAAACTCCGGCAAGAACGAGCAGTGCCGCCGCCGCAATCAGCAAGCGGAAAGGCAGCGCCTGAGTGTCGGAAGACTGTGCAGTCATCGTGGCCGAGGATGCTGTACCGCCACTCATGGGGAACTCCCAACTCGCACTCTCTCCCTGTGCCTTTCCTCCCTGTGCGCTGCCTGTGGTTACGCTGCCTGTGCTCATCTTGCCTGTGCTTATCTTGCCTGTGGACTGCTCAAGGTTTCCCGGCAGCTGAACAGAGACTTTCAGCGTTGCAGCACTCGCACCGGTTAACCCTTCGGCTTCTAGCTCTTCTGGAGTACGAGCTAGGGGAAGGCCGCCCAAGGCTGCAGTGAGGTCCGGGTCGGAGAACTGCTCCAACGAACCAGTCAGGCTGAGAGAACTAGAGAAGCTGTAGTCGGTAGAGGCAAATCCATCGGTGAGCTTGAGTTGCACGTCTGAAAAAACTGCAGGGCTGCCGGTCTCACCCGGAGTTCCACCGATTTCGCCGAGCACCTGCGCAAGCT
>WLLG01000160.1 GCA_009700815.1 Actinomycetota bacterium | reverse complement strand
GGAGCGATCCGTACATCGGCCAATTCGACGCCGGATGGGATGCATGGCGCCGCTCGACTCTCGAGCGACAGATTGCACTCGGCATTGTCCCGCCCGATACCGAGTTGCCCACTGACTCCGAGCATGTACCCGTTTGGGAATCCATGCACCCCGATCAGCGGCGGGTAGCAGCACGCATGATGGAGATCTACGCCGGGTTCTTGACCCACGCCGATGCGCAGATCGGGCGCGTTCTGGCCGAACTCGAAGAGCTTGGCGAACGCGATAATACGATTGTCGTTGTCGTCTCCGACAACGGAGCGTCGGGTGAGGCTGGACCGTCCGGTTCGGTCAGCGAGTTCCGATTCGCTCAGGGGCGCGATGAGGACCCCGAGCTGAACCTAGCGATGATCGACGAATTGGGCGGACCCCGGGCATATAACCACTACCCGTGGGGTTGGGCCGAGGCCGGAAACACGCCAGTGCGGCGCTTCAAGCGCTACACGTTCGAGGGGGGCGTGCGCGACCCGTGCGTGATCTCGTGGCCGGCAGGGCTAGATGCGGACGGATCAGCTAGCCCCGGATCAGATATTCGCGGACAGTACTGCCACGCGATCGACGTACTCCCCACGCTGCTTGACCTGCTTGGCGTGGAGCCGCCAGAGCACGTAAACGGTCTAGAGCAGATGAGTCTGGACGGCGTCTCGCTACGCCCGATGCTTGCCTCGGTCGAAGCTCCTGAGCCGCGCACTGCGCAGTACTACGAGTGCTGGGGAAGCCGGGCAATGTACGTCGATGGTTGGAAGGTCGTGACGAATCACATCAACCAGCTCACCCACGCCGAACGCGATCTGATCGCGGGCAGTTCGGACTTTGCCACCGATCACTGGCACCTGTTCGATTCACGAAACGACCTTGCCGAGAACCACGACTTGGGCGAGCAGTATCCCGAGATGCTTGAGCAGCTCGTGGCCCGCTGGCACGCGGAAGCCGAACGGAACGGAGTCCTACCACTCAGCGATGGGGTCTTTGACCGATTGCCACACCTGTTTCTGCCGTGGCCCTCTGGAGCCTCACGTGTTGAACTCCGGCCAGGCGAGCGAGTGTTCGAGGACAACACCCCAACGTTATGTAACGGGTTCACGATCACGGCTCATCTGGGTGCCCCGCTTGTGGCCAACGACTGCGGCGTTCTTGCGGAGCAGGGTGACTACAACGGCGGCTGGGTTTGGCACTTGACCGAATCTCGGCTGCGCTTTGCGGTGAGTTTTGTGAGTGAGTTCGTGACCGAGCTGGCAGTAGCGGTGCCGGTGGGAGCCTCGACTCTTCAGATTCTGGGGCGACCCGAGGCTAATGATGGCGTCGAACTAGCCGCCCTTGCCGATGGAGTAGTGGTTGGCACAGGCCGCCTTCCGCACGAGTGGCCTGGACTGTGGACACCGAATTCCTCGGCCTCCCTACTCGCCGGAGTCGGGCGTCCCCTGCCGGTCTGTGACGGATATGACCCAACGGTTCCATTCAGCGGCGTGCTCGAACGGCTGGTAGTCGCTGCCGACGGAGGCGCTGCGCTAGCCGACCTGACACGGCAGGTCGAGATTGCGTTTAGGAACCAATGACAGCAAAAGGACAGCAGATGAAGCCAAGGGGCCGACCATCTAATTCATGCACGGCCGACACGGTCGCCGTCATGCTCGTGGCTGCGCGGAAGCAGTTCGCCGCGCAAGGCTACGCAGCCACCTCGAACAGGACGGTGGCCAATGCGGCAGGGCTAGCGCACACGGCCATCTACAACCACTTCGGCTCAAAGGCTCAGCTCTTTACGGCTGTGTTTCTTGACGTGCAGGACCGGCTCATCTTCGAACTGCAAAGGTCTGCTGCTCGTACTCCAGACGAGCCTGCCTTCCCTGGAGCGTTGCTCGACGCCATTGAGGAACTTCGCGCCGCCGATCCGACCTACGTCGAGTTTCTTGCCTCTATGTACGTTGAAGTGCGCCGCCATCCAGAGTTGCGAAACGTGTTTCAGGGCGAGGAGCCGTTCCCGATTGTCGACGTCTTGCGAAGCCTCGCAGCCAGTCCGGGAGCTAAGTCGGCGCTCGGCAAGGGCGAGGATCCGACCTGGTTCTGGATCACCTTTGCGTTGGGTCTCGCCCAGCTGAGTGCACTCGCCGACACTGCCACCTTTGCTACAACTGTCGAGATGTTCCGCCAGCAGTTCGTGCATGTACCGGGAGCTGACTCGTGACGGCAGAAGGTTCGGGCGTGGTTTTCCCTGCAGACCTCAATCAACTCTCTGCAGCAGTACTTACCGAGGCCTTGTCTGAGCGCTGGCCGGATGCTGTTGTCGAGCATCTAGAAATCGTTGAGGCCAAGCGCTGCGGAGATGGTGTTGCGTCCACTGCTGACCGGGTCGTGCTCGACCTCATCTACGCCGCAGGATCGGATTCGGAACTACCTCGCCGGCTGATTCTCAAGACGATGCTCGCATCTCCTCACGCACCGGCTGCGATGTATGAGAACGAGGTGCGCTTCTACGGCGAACTGCGTGAGGAACTCGATATCGAAGCGCCCAGAGCGTTCGCAAGCCACTTCGACCCCAAGACTGGTCGGTTCGGACTATTACTCGAGGACCTGACTGCCCGCGAAGCTAGGTTCCCTTCGGCCATCGAACCAGTGAGCCTGACCGAGGTACGGTCGATCCTGGCTCACCTCGCCACGCTCCACGCGCGTTTTTGGAACAGTCCTCGTTTCGAGGGCGACCTTGCTTGGGTGCCCACCCCGATGAGTGGGGGAATGTTCGAGGTCTTCGACCTGATCGGCCTAGAACTGATCGAGGATCAGGTCGGGCGTTACCCGTTCAAACAAGATCTGATCGCCCCCTTGGGTCGGACCCTGAGCGAGTTATGGGATCTGCTCTGGCTGGTGCAAAGAAAGCACTGCGACGCACCGACCACCCTTCTGCATGGTGACCCGCACCTAGGCAATACCTACCTTCTGCCTGGGGAGCGTGGCGGCCTGTTGGACTGGCAGTTGATGATGCGCGGAAGCTGGGCGCATGACGTCACCTATTTGATCGTGACCTCACTTGATCCTGAGGTTCGTCGTGCTCATGAACGCGAATTGCTTGGCGAGTACCTCGATCAGCTCCGGGCGAACGGCGTCGAAGATGCACCGCAGCTCGAGGCTGCGTTCGAGCAGTGCCGAACTGCAGCGCTCTGGGGACTCGTTATTGGGTGGCTGATCTGCCCTCCCGAGAATTACGGGCAGCCGATCACCGAGGCCAACATCACTCGCGCTGTCACGGCTGTGACGGACTACGACACCATCTCGGTAATTGAGGAGTGGAGCAAATGAACGATCAGCATGGCGGAACCGAAGAGTCCCTAGATGGGTGGGTGCTTGACCAGGAGAGGCTGGCAGACCGCTTGGCCATCACGGACCTGCTCACGGCCTACGCCTATGCCGTGGACGACCGAAACTGGTCGCGCTGGGAGTCGTTGTTCCTGCCTGACGCAGTTATCGATTACACCTCGGCCGGCGGAATCGTTGGCAACCCCGCCGAACTGGCCGCGTGGATGCCCGACGCAATGGCAGCGTTTGAGTTCTGCCTGCATTCCACTTCGACTCACGAGGTCCGCTTCACTGGCCCCGACTCGGCTACGGGCAGAGCACACGTGTTCAACCGCAACGGAGCGCGCTGGGACGGGCAGTTCGAGATTGTTGACGTTGGGGCGATCTACGAGGACACCTACGCCCGCAGCGGTAATCAGTGGCTCTTCTCAGGGCGGTTCGAGCACACGGTGTACATCACCGGAGGCAAGTTCGCAGCCATGATTCGCGATGCTGCCGCTGACGGTGCCGCTGCCGCTGTGGCGGATTCTGCAGAGGGCCGCATGCCGCCATTCGGATGAGGCCAGATCTAGCTGGCAGTTCTGCTCAGTGGCTCTGTTGAGGCTTTGTTTTGCCGATGGGGAGGATCGTTGCAATGCCGACGATGAGTGACCCAACGACCAAGCCGACTAGTGCCGAAGCGGCAGTGTTGATGAGCCAAGACAGCACCCCACCGATGCCTGACACGTCATGCACCAGCTTCTCGATTTCGTGCACAAGGTGGTACGGGCCGGTCCATCCAAGTTCGTCGGCTCCGACGAGCAGGATGTGGCCACCCACCCAGAGCATGGCAGCGGTGCCTACAACCGATAGCCAGGTCAGTAGCTTCGGCATGCCGGTTACTAGCGCTCGGCCAACTCGTTGTGAGGACGGCGATGGCCGCTCCGCGAGCCGCAGACCAACGTCGTCCATCTTTACGATCAGAGCGACAACCCCGTAGACGATGACTGTGATGACCACCCCGACGATCGCCAGAATCACACCACGAGAAATTACTGGTTCCTCGATGACCTCTTTCAGGGCGATCACCATGATCTCTGCTGAGAGAATGAAGTCGGTGCGAATAGCGCCGCGGACCACGCTTGACTCTGCTTCTGGCCCAGATACCACGGCCGGTTCGTCGTGGTCGTGGTCGTCGTGGCGGAGTGCGTGAATAAGCTTGTGGGCACCCTCGTAGGCCAAGAAGCAGCCGCCAAACATCAGGATGATCTCTATGATCACCGGTGCAATGGCGCTCAGGAGCAGCGCAGCAGGCAAGATGATGAGCAGTTTGTTGCGGAGGGATCCGAGGGCGATCTTGCGGATGATCGGCAACTCTCGGTTAGCCGCTAACCCTTGGACATAAGCCGGGGTGACAGCGGTGTCGTCTACGACCACTCCGGCGGCCTTGATGCTCGCCCGCCCTGCAGCAGCGCCAACATCGTCTACTGAAGCAGCGGCCAACTTTGCGAGAGCCGCAATGTCATCGAGTAGCCCGACGAGTCCTCCTGCCATGTTGTGCCGGTCCCTTCGCCTGCGTCTCTTGGCTTCTGTGTCTTGGCTGCCAGTGCCGCTTCTGAGACTAGCTGCCCAAACTCAGGTGTCAGCCCTCGCGCTCTTGAGGAATCACCGATACCGTGACTGCTATGTCCTTGCCCGCTGCACCGCCGCTCAGCCGAGGTGGGGAGCGAGTACGAAGAGCCAAGGCTTCGCTGCGTAGATTGCAGAGACGGGTCTACCGGATCTTTGCAAAGGTCGTGTATCGCAAGGTTGTGATGTGTCGGCTGGAACCGGATCAATCGATCATCGACTTCTTGATGGCCATGCCGCTCGATCCATGTAAGCCAACTATTGAGGTGCTTGGGCCTGATCGCTACCACGAGGTGCTTGGGTCATCGCCGCAGCTATCTGCAGCCGATCTAGCTCATTTCGACAAGCAGGAGTCGCTCTGTGTGGTGGCTTATGAGGCTGGTCAGATTGTGGCCAGCGTCTGGTTTACTCATGGCGAGGTCTACGTCAGCGATCTTGGCCGGACCGTTCATGTTCCAGCGCACGAGCGGTACTCGGGCAGGGCGTATGTCCACCCTGATTTTAGGGGGCAGATGCTCATGCAACACCTTGGTCACGCTCATAGAAAGCTTCAGCCGGGTATGAGGATGTGGAACCTTGTGTATGCCAGCAACAGCAACGTCCTAGCTGCTCTCAACAAGATCGAGCTGAATCTCACTGGCAGGTTCTCGACCACCTTCATTCTGGGAATGCGATTCGCAAAGGACGAGGAGTTTGATCCTCAACCGCTTAGCTCTGTAAGCACCATCTGACGAGTCGCTTAGTTCCGAACGGTGCGCCGGGCGGGTTAGGTGTTGATGAGGTTGGTGAGGAGGCCGGCGAGGTAGACGTCGGCGGCGTAGTGGGTGAGTTTTTGTCCGCGTGTGGTGGATTTGGGTGTGTCGGGGTTGATGTGTGGTGGTGGTTTGGGTGGGTGGG
>WLLG01000016.1 GCA_009700815.1 Actinomycetota bacterium | reverse complement strand
CCCAACTCGTCACATCCTCTGGCTTGTAGGCCGACAGGATCTTTCCTGAGTCCAAGGTCTCTTGAAGTTGCACTGCCGTAATCGTGCCCATCTGATCGGCAATTGCGATCAGAGCCTCTTGAAGGCGAGTTCCTTCAGTCACGCGAACAACTTTTGCCTGAATCGGAACCGGACCTGCGTCGAGCACCTCAATTGCTTGATCGAAGCTTGAAGCTTCCCTGAACTCCACGTACTCGCCAGCATTCCAAGGTCCGGCATTCTTCCAACCTGCGTAATACCTGAACAT
Organism: Actinomycetota bacterium; assembly: GCA_009700815.1. Taxonomy (GTDB): domain Bacteria; phylum Actinomycetota; class Acidimicrobiia; order Acidimicrobiales; family Microtrichaceae; genus IMCC26207. Next base: position 16,666 of record WLLG01000016.1, on the reverse strand, counting down.
ACGAGCGTCAGAGATCACCCCATTTTCAGCCAAGAGTCCAGCTATCGAGGCAGTAGTCGCACCTGAGGGAACCACGAGCGATGCAATGACCTCACCTTGCTCGCCTGATGGATTTATCTTCCGCGAAGCCCACAGCAGCAGGCTTCCCAGCATGATTCCGAGTACAAGCAAGCTAACGGCACCGATTGCAATCAGGTTGCGGCCGCCACCGCTTGGGGCTGGTAGCACCACATACTCATCAGCGGCAGCCTGAGGGCGAGCCCTGCGTGCTGGCTCCGCTGCTGGAGATCCCTGTGCGGCTGCAGATCGTTGCCCGGCTGCTGATCGTTGCTCTGCTGCTGATCGTTGGGCAGCGCTTGGCCTGACCGAGGAGGAGGGTTTCGGACGCTGCGCTTGAGTCTGCGCAGGCTGCTTCGAGTCATCATCTGAAGGAGCAGATGCTCCTGCAGGTTCCTCTGTAGGCCTCGGTCGCTGCCGACGAACCACCGGCTTTACGCTCGTTGGGTCGAATTCCTCTGACGAGTTCACGCTTCCAAATCCTCTATCTCGTTGCTGCTGACATCTGCTGAAAACTCTGACTGTCGATGGTCCAACCATGACTGAAGAATGATTGAAGCAGCCACTGAGTCGACCATCTTTCGCCGCTCTGCTGCACCCAGATTCATCTCCCGGAGGGACCTGTCTGCTGTAACCGTAGTAAACCGCTCGTCATAGGTCTCAACTGAAACTGTGAGCAGCTTCCGCAGGAGCTTGATCTCGGCTTGCGCCTTTCGTGCTGCCGGCCCCATCGACCCATCGAGCGAATAGGGCATTCCGACTACCACGCACTCGGCCTCTGCCTCTGCGACGAGTGCAGCAATCTTGCGATGATCACCATTGCGATCCTTGCTTCGTGTCACAACTTGGTAGGGAACAGCGACTGTCCCCTCTGAGTTTGAGAGTGCGACTCCGATGCGTACCGAGCCCAGATCAAGTCCAAGCGCCCTCATCAGAATAGGGTTCGGACCTGATCAAGAGCCTCTGTGATCTTCTCCGGATGCCGACCGCCAGCAGCCGCTAGCTCAGCCCCCTTGCCACCCCCGCCGCCCACAATCTTGACGGCATCTGCTATCAGTTCGCCAGCATTCAGGCCGCTCTCCTGACTCACAGCCGCTACGAACGCAACACCTTTTCCGCCCGGGGAGGTTGCAAGGATTACTGCGGAAATGCCTGGCTTGTCGCGAATCGCAACAGCCAAATCACGAAGTTCTTCCCTGCTCTCTGCCGATACTTCGGCGATGACCACCCCATCAACCGCCGCTGCCACCAGATCCTCTGACTGACTTCCCGCAAGCTGTTGTCTTGCAACTTTGAGTTCCTCGCGAAGCGACTTCACATCTGCGAGCTTCTTGCTGACTCCCTCAAGGACGGCATCTGCAGCGACGCCCAACAATTCCGCTGCCGATTGCAGGGTTTGCTCTTGATGCCGCAGCCGAGCCGCTGTTGCATAGCCGGTTACTGCTTCGAGCCGGCGAACGTTGGACCCAATCGAACCTTCTGAAGTAATCCGGATCAGACCGATGTTTCCAAGTGCCGAAACGTGAGTTCCTCCGCAGAGTTCCACGCTCTGATCCCCCGCTTGCAAGACGCGAACTCTCTCGCCGTACTTGTCCCCAAAAAATGCGAGCGCCCCAAGCTCGACAGCTTCGTCCATCGTTGTCTCGAAGTGCCGCACAGCACCGTTGGAGAGCACCTGAGCGTTAGCAAGCTGCTCGATCCGCTCAAGCTCCTCAGCGGTAACTGCGCCATGGTGAGAGAAATCGAATCGCAATCGATCAGCATCAACAGAGGAACCCTGCTGCTTAACCTGCTGGCCGAGGACTTCTCGCAGAGCCCAATGCAACAGGTGAGTGGCCGTATGGTTGCGCCGAATTGCAGAGCGACGCTCATCGTCAATAGTCGCAACCACCTGTTGGCCCGGGTTGACCTCACCTTGGATCACCTGGAATTGATGTCGGTGAAGCACTCCAGGAATCGCATACGTCGTCGCAACCACCTCAAGAGTGCCTGTATCGGATGTAATGCTGCCGGTGTCACCTATCTGCCCACCTGACTCGGCGTAAAACGGCGACCTATCCAAAAACACTGCTTCGCCGATTACTGCCAGCACAGTTGCAGTTGTGGTGACCTCTTCTCGACCTGTGAACACCGTTGGTCCCGAAGCCGCCAGAACAGCGCGTTCGGCCTCAACTTGTTTACCCGTAGCAACGCCAGTCTTTTTGCCGGCAGCACGTGAGCGCTCTCGCTGCTCTGTCATCGCCAGATCAAACTCATCAACATCGACCTCTAGGCCCTGCAGCTCGGCCATCTCTCGAGTGACCTCAAGAGGGAATCCAAAGGTGTCATGTAACTCAAAAGCGACTCGCCCATCGAGTTGACCGCCGGGCGCCACCCCTGCCAATTCAGAGTCGAGTAGGACAGAACCGCGTGCCAGAGTCTGGCGAAAGTTCGCCTCTTCCCGGCCGATTATTTCGGTCAACGCATCTTGTTGCGTGACTAACTCGGGATACGCCTCCCCCATGATTTCTACGCAGCGCTCAACCAGCGGTGCCATGATCATCTTTTCGACGCCGAGCATGTAGCCAAATCGAACAGCACGCCGAATAATTCGGCGAAGCACGTAGCCGCGATCCTCATTTGACGGAAGCACCCCATCTGATACCAAGAACGCCGCAGCTCTGGTGTGATCTGCCAGAAGGCGAAGGCCAATATCTGTGATCTCTGACTCGCCAATCTTGTGCGAAGTCACCTGTTCAGCCCGCTGCACTAGGCCAGCAAGAACATCAGCGGTATACAGCGAAGCGCTGCCCTGAAGCACGGCAAGAATACGCTCCATTCCGGCACCTGTATCAACATTGCGCGTGGGGAGGTCAGTCAGTTCACCAGACTCACCTCGAAAATACTGGGTAAAGACTAGGTTCCAAATCTCGACAAACCGATGCTCGGCAAGTTCGTTCGCCGGTCCCCCATCGGGACCATGCTCAGGGCCGAAGTCAAAGAAGATCTCGGTCGAAGGACCGCACGGGCCGGTTTCGCCCATCTCCCAGAAATTATCTTTATCGAGCCTTTGTATTCTGTCACGGGGCACACCGACGACATCTGCCCAGATTCCCTCGGCCTCATCGTCAGTGACATGACAAGTCACCCACAAGCGGTCCCCGTCCACGCCAAGTACCTCGGTCACGAACTCCCAAGCCCACGGGATTGCCTGAGCCTTGAAGTAGTCACCGAAGCTGAAATTTCCGAGCATCTCGAAGAACGAAAGGTGCCGGGGAGAGCGGCCGATGGCATCAAGGTCGTTGTGCTTGCCACCCGCTCGCACGCATTTCTGTATGGACACCGCACGTGGAGGCTCGTACGGGGCTGTCTCCTCGCCCAAGAAGTACGGGACAAAGGGCATCATCCCTGAGTTCGTAAACATCGGAGCCGAAGGGTGCGTTGGAATCAGGCTGCCGGAGCGGACAGGTGTGTGGGCGCGCGCAACAAAGAATTCATTCCACTTCGAACGAAGTTCGTTCGCAGTCAGAGGGCGTGGCGGAGTGGCAGACATGACTCGCCCACACTATCGGGGCAACCGCTGCCGCTAACAGTCAGCGATAGGAACGGGACTCGGTCACCCGGCGTGCAGAGATATCTACAACATCCCGAGGGAACTCCGAAACTAGAGGGCTGTGGTACTGATCGCGAAGCTCTGCCTCTCGGTCTTGCATTGCTGATCGGCCTTCTAAGGCTGCGTCTAGTAACTGACGGCCCAACGAGGTGGCGCGCTTTTGTGCCACGACGACTAAGTGATCGGGCTGTAGGGAGTCGAGTTGAGTACGCACCTTGCGCTCAGCCCAGATTGTCCCTGAAGCACCGGCTACCACTCCTACGCCCAACCAAAAAATACGCCTCATCAAGAACCCCTTCCAGAGCCTGCACGAACCATCTCGTTGTTTGTGGCACTGCGGCCTCGCAACCGTCTAGCAGCGCGCCTGGTGCCAGAAGCGAGCGCAACGCTTTTGATCACCGGAGAGGTGAGCGCACGATAAGTAGCTTCGGTTGCGGAATCGACCCGATCGCCAATGGCGCCGGCCACTTCGAGTAGGTCGTCGATGCGATCAACCTCGGAACTTGCTCGGCCGGCGGCCTCACGAAGCTCTTGCACTGCAGGCACTGCCTCGGCGAGGAACAACTCGGTTGCTGCGTTGAGAGCTTGGACACTGCGAAGAACACGACCTGCTAGGACTGCAAGCGACGCGGCAAAACACATAGCGAGCAGTCCGCACAGAAGGGTCACAAGATCGACAGCTGACATCAACTCATATTCTTGTCGCTGGCCGGGTCCGATTTAGGGATGTCTCCCCGTCGCTCACGCCAGCGTTCAACGAGTCGACCCTCGGCCCCGTTCGCAGTTGGAACGTAATAGCTCGAATCCGACAGTTCCTCGGGCAAGTACTGCTGTTCAATCCACCCCCTTGGATCCCCATGTGGGGTGCGATAGTCAGTACCGTGACCAAGGTGTTGCGCCCCTTGATAATGCCCGTCACGAAGGTGCGGTGGAACCTCTCCAATAACCGAAGTTTCGACTTCTGCTGCAGCAGCCAACAGCCCCTGATAGGCCGAGTTCGACTTGGGGGCCAGGGCAAGGTGCACAGTCGCCTGTGCCAAATTGATCCGAGCCTCTGGCAGTCCCACAAACTCAACTGCCTGGGCAGCGGCATTTGCGATGAGGAGTGCGAACGGATCAGCCATTCCAACATCCTCAGAGGCCGCTATTACTAACCGGCGCGCAATGAACCGGGCATCCTCACCTGCTGCGAGCATTCGTGCCAGCCAATGCAGCGCCGCATCTGGATCCGAACCACGAATGGACTTGATGAAGGCCGATATAACGTCGTAGTGATCATCTTGGCCGTAGCGAACAGCCGAGGCACCGAGAGCACCCTCAGCATCCTCTAATACGACACGCACCGAGGACTCGGATGGGTCCCGGGTGGATGCCAGTGCAAGGGCTACCTCCAAACTTGTGAGCAGGTGGCGTCCATCCCCACCCGAGCGATCTACCAAGTGATCCACGGCATCAGAATCTGCTGAAGCCTGTTCAGAATCCAGGGCTCGACGCGCCAATTGCCGAAGCGCCTCGGGGTCGAGGACTCGCAGGCGAAAGAGCGTCGAGCGACTCATGAGCGGAGGGTTGACTTCAAAGTAGGGGTTCTCTGTTGTCGCCCCTATGAGCACGAGTAGCCCTGTCTCTACTGCAGGAAGCAGCGCATCTTGTTGAGCCTTCGTGAACCGGTGGATCTCATCGAGAAACAGAATGGTTCCGAGTCCACGAGCGCCGAGTCGCTCTTGAGCCGCAGCTGAGACCTCACGTATATCCTTCACCGTGGCAGTAACCGCCGACAGCGGAATGAACTCCTTGGAGGATGCCTGAGCTATAAGCCTTGCAATCGTGGTCTTACCGGTTCCGGGTGGACCCCACAAAATGACTGAGCTCAGACGATCAGCGTCTACAAGCGCCCTCAGGGGTTTCCCCTTGCCTAGAAGGTGTTCTTGGCCAACGACTTCCGCAAGGGTTGTTGGGCGGAGACGATCCGCCATTGGGCCTGCGGAACGGAGGTGCTGTTCAGCGGCTGCAGAAAACAGATCGTTTGAGCCTCTCAGCTGTGAGGAACCCGAACCCGTAGAACCGGCGCTTGGTCCCATCAAGCTGAGGCATCCCTGCGGATCAATTCGTGACGAAGAATGCCAAGCAACGTAATCACCGTGAACTCTCGGACTTGGGTTCGGCCTCCAGGAAGTTGAAGTTGCTGCGTGAAGGTGGAACCTGTTGTTTCTGGGTCACCAATAACAACTGCCACACAGACGGTTCCGGGTTTATGTCCTTCTGCGCTGTCGGGTCCTGCAACCCCTGTTGCAGAGATTGCAACGTCGGCTGACAGAGCCTTCTGAGCCCCGAGGGCCATTGCGAGCGCAGCGAGTTCAGAGATGACTGGACCTACGGGCACTCCCAAAAGATCGAACTTCACTTCGGACGCGTAGGAGACAATTGACCCCTGAAACACTTGGCTTGCACCCGGTACCGAGCTGATTCTGGAACCAATCATTCCGCCAGTCAGCGACTCAGCCACTCCTAGCGTCAGGTTGCGCTCCTTCAGCATGCCCAGCACTACCGACTCCATGGTGTCGTCATCGACACCGAATATCAGGTCACCCAGAAGGTCTCTCACGATTACCTCTTCCGCGGCTAACGCAGCATCCACTAATTCTCGGGTCTCGTCCTTGGCCGTGATCCGCACCTTGAGGCCCTCCATTCCAGATGCCAAGAATGCAAGGGTGGGGTTTCCAATAGCGTCGAGTTCGCCGATTCGATCGTGAAGGATCTCGGCGAGGGCAGATTCAGACTCCCCCCAAGTCCGCAGGGTACGGCTTGCAATCACCGCCGAGATACCTGCGCGCTGCTGAAGATCCGGCAAGATCGTCCCGAGCATCATTTCTTTCATTTCCCAGGGGACTCCCGGCACGGCGTAGATCACCTTGGATGTCACCAATGAGTTTGAGTCAGTCCACTCAACGGGACACACCAACCCGGGCGCTGTACCTGGCTGTTCTGCGATGAAGCTTGCCCCGACGGGTAGTTCAGCTTGTAAGAGATTGTTCATCGGCATTCGCCTACCACGTGATTGAAACATGGTGGCGATGTGCTCTTCCATTTGCTCATCTGGAACAAGATCTACACCCATGACCCGAGCGATGGCCGCTCGAGTGATGTCGTCTTGGGTCGGCCCGAGGCCTCCGCAGCAGATCACGGCATCACTTCGGTCAAGTGCGAGTGAGAGGGTAGCTACCATCCGGTCAAGGTTGTCCCCGACCTTGGTTTGATAGAAGGAATCGATCCCCACTAGAGCGAGTTGCTCCCCGATCCAAGATGAGTTGGTGTCTGTAATCTGCCCAAGTAGCAGTTCGGTTCCAATTGCAACGACTTCAGTGCGCATGACATCACGCTAACCGGCAGGATCCCCCTATGTGGACGCGTCCATCGAGGAGGTTGCTCGTGAGCCAGATGAGATGTACTGAACAGCGCTGATCCATGCAACTGCTACCCCGGCCCAAAGAAAGCCGTTGCCAATCCAGAGGATGTTCGTGGTGAGCGGTAGCGCAACCCAGGCCACGGCGTTGAACTGCAGGAACGTCTTGAGCTTGGCAATTTTTGAGGCCTGTACAGCTCGCCCTTTCCTTCCCCAATACGAACGGAACAGAGAGATGACAATTTCTCGGAGGGTGATGAGCGCTACCGGAACCCACCAGAATCTTCCCGCAAGAACCATTGCCCAGAGACCGCCAAGGGCCAGGACCTTGTCAGCCAAAGGATCAAGAAACGCTCCAGAGCGGGTGGTGCCTTGCTTGCGGGCAAGGTAGCCATCGAGGCTATCGGTGGTGGTGATAACCACCCAGAGTACAAAAAGTGCCCAGCTTGACTCTTGACGAACAATCATCACGAAGGCCACCGGGGCCAACAGAAGTCGAGCAATGGTTATGGCATTCGCTGGAGTGAGTATGGCGCTCGGCCCAAAGGACCTCTCCTGTTCAGCTTCACCCACGTGTACGGTCCGGCAACTGAGCTTTGAGCGACCCTTGGTCTGGCTGATCAGCCTGATGAGGGAGCAGTTCCGCAAAGAGATCTGGACCCTGAGCATCGGTCACGAGGACGTTGTGGAACTCACCAACGGCGAGTGACTCATCTACGAAAATGATTCCGTCAATCTCGGGCGCTTCAGCAGAGGATCTAGCAACTCCAGGCTCGTCAACAAGCACTGTTAGTACCTCACCAATACATGCATCCCGAATCGCTGCAGAGATGCCGTCTTGCAGTTCCCGAAGCTCTGCAAGGCGATCATTCATCAGTTCGACAGGCACTCGGTCCTCAAGGTCGGCGGCATAGGTTCCGTCTTCTGGGGAGTAGGCAAAGAAGCCGCACCAGTGCAACTGCGCTGCTTGCACAAACTCCAAGAGCTGATCGTGATCTGCTTCGGTCTCGCCGGGATAGCCAACGATAAAGTTAGAGCGAAAGGTGGCCTTGGGCTGCAAGCTGCGAATCTGCTCGATGCGATTCAGGTACTTCTCGCCTGATCCCCACCGACGCATGCGACGAACCAACGGGGCCGAAACATGCTGCAGGGACAGGTCGAAGTAGGGCACTGGGCTTGCCGCCATGAACTCGATCAGCGGATCGGTGAGTTCTGAGGGGTAGAGGTACAAAAGGCGAACCCACTCAACTTGTTCCGATACTGCCTCGAGTAGGTTCAGAATTCGCTTCTCGCCAACCCCCTGATCGCGGCCGTAGGCCGCTAGGTCTTGAGCAATCAGGACGATCTCGCGCACATCAAGCTGCTGGACCTCATCAACTATTGAATTGATGGATCGAGATCGCTGAGGACCCCGGAACGAGGGAATCGCACAAAAGCCACAGGCCTTATCGCAGCCTTCGGCAACCTTGACATAAGCCCAAGGAGACTCTGACTTTGGGCGAGGCAGATTGAGCAGATCCAGCAGTGGCAAACTCTCCGCAGTAGCCGAGAGAGCGTCACCTCCGGGCTTTACGCCGAGATGTATCGGCACGCCGAAACCTGACACGGCATCTACCTCGGGCAGTGCCAGAGCGAGCTCATCCCCGTAGCGCTCAGCCATGCAACCCGTCACCACGAGTTGTGAATCCGTGAGCCGCGTCTCATCAAGCGCAAGGATGGTAGCCACGCTCTCTTCCCGTGCCTCTTCTATAAAGGCACAGGTGTTCACTACGACTAGATCAGCCTCTTCTGGTGAGTCCGCTGCTAGCAGGCCATCGGCGAGCATGGTGTACGTCAACTTGTCGGAGTCGACCTGATTCTTAGGGCAGCCGAGAGTCTCGACCCAAAATGAGCGTTGCACGGTGTGCAGAGACTAGTAGCGAGATCCAGAGAAACCAGAACTAGCACTGGTAATTCAGGCGCAAGCCCGGGCAGTGCCAGTCGAATGCAAGCAGCCTTCCCGTACCAGAGGAAGTGACATAGGCCTTGCGCATGTCCGGGCCACCGAACGCAATATTGGTCACCAGCAGATCATCAATGGGTAGGTGCTGAACGGAACTGCCGTCTGCGGAAACCACGGTGATCCCACCGTTGACAAGGGTTCCCACGCACACATTGCCCTCGGCATCTACTGCCAGAGAATCGAGCAACTGATGCCCGGCTAAACCGGCCAGCAAGTCTCCGTGGGGTGCCAGAATCCCAGACCCAACTGCCTTGCCCGGTTCAGGCACGTCCCACTGCCAGATTCGCCCAGTGTGGGTCTCCGCTACGTAGAGACGGTCCCCCGCCGGTGACAATCCAACCCCATTGGGAGCTTCAAGCGGAAACAGCACCTCGGTGATTGAGGAGCCGTCGGCCAGAGCATAAAAGACTCCAGTCAAGTCGGAACTGCGCTCGAGTCGAACTCCATGATCTGTGAACCAAAAGCCACCCTGATCATCAAAGACCAAGTCGTTGGGAGAACGTAATGGCCGGCCGTTGCATTCGGTGTAGATGGTCTCAACGACTCCACTACTTGGGTCGACCCGCTGAATCGAACCTGAAACCCAAGAGGGTGGGACTGGCCCGGGTAATAAAATCTCCCCAAGGTCAATATATGAAAATGAACCACCATTATTGGTAATCCAGATCCAACCATCGGGGCCGATTGCTGCCCCGTTCGGGCCACCTGGAATCTCTGCGACTGTCTCTACTGTTCCATCGGCAGAGACTCTTGTGAGTCGTTCTCCGGCTATCTCAACGAGTAACACAGAGCCATCATCACAAGCGACTGGTCCCTCCGGAAAGCGAAGTCCAGTTGCGAGAACTTCTGGTTCACCAAGGTCGATCTGAGAATTCATGACCTCAGGGTAGCGTCGCGTGCAGTTCGCTGCGTGCTGACCCAAGCTATGAGATTCAGAACTCTCCGCGCTCAATCATGTCGTCGAGTTCCTCGGGAGATAGCAACACGGTTCTGGCCTTGGAGCCCTCCGATGGACCCACCACGCCACGCTGTTCAAGCAGGTCCATAAGGCGGCCTGCCCGAGCAAAGCCAACCTTGAGCTTGCGCTGAAGCATCGAAGTGGACCCAAGGCCACTGCGCACAACCAACTCCATGGCCTGATGCATCAGGTCGTCGTCGTCACCTGCAGTCCCGCCCGAGAGCGAGGATCCACCCGAGGGCAGCTGGTCATCGCCAGCTACACCTTCTACATAATGCTCTTCTACTGCAGGCGCCTGCTTGCGCCACTGATTCACGATGCTCGACACTTCGGACTCTTCTACCCAGGAGCCCTGAATTCGCTGTGCAGAAGATGATGTTCCGCCAAGCAACAACATGTCGCCCCGGCCTACGAGTCGCTCAGCACCTGTTTGATCAAGGATGACTTTGGAATCCATTGAGGAGGCAACAGCAAAGGCCAAGCGGGCTGGAATATTCGCTTTAATGACGCCCGTGATGACGTTCACCGATGGACGCTGTGTAGCAATCACTAAGTGAATTCCCACAGCACGCGCCTTGGCTGCGATTCGCGTAATGGACTCTTCTACCTCTCGCGAGGCAACCATCATGAGGTCAGCGAGTTCGTCAACAACCACAAGAATAAAGGGCATACGTTTGAACTCGCGATCCTCACCGAGTTGCTGCTGCAAGTCTCCCCGATCGAATGATGCGTTGTAGCCCGTGATATCTCGCACTCCAACCTCGGAGAGCAGATCGTAGCGGCGCTCCATTTCATGGACTGCCCAATTCAGGGCATTCGCCGCCTTCTTAGGATTGGTGACTACTTGAGTGAGCAGGTGCGGGATTCGGTTGTATTGAGTGAGTTCAACCTGCTTTGGATCAATCAGAATCATGCGCACTTGGTCCGGCGTTGACCGCATGAGGATAGAAGTAATGATTGAGTTAATGCAGGAGGACTTGCCAGCACCTGTCTGCCCTGCGATCAAGAGATGCGGCATGGTTGCCAAATTCATCAACACCGAGGTGCCGGAAATATCTCGACCTACGCCAACTTCGAGCGGATGCGTAGCTCTGTGCGCCTCTTCAGAGGTGAGGATGTCTCCCAGATTGACGATCTGGCGGTCCTTGTTGGGAACCTCGACCCCAATTGCTTGCCGGCCCGGAATAGGGGCGAGAATGCGAACGTCCGGGGAAGCCATGGCGTAGGCGATGTCCTTATGCAGACTCGTCAGCCGGGCAACCTTGACCCCAACGCCAAGTTCGAGTTCGTAGCGCGTGACAGTTGGGCCGACCACCATTCCAACAAGGCGAGTTTCGACGCCGTGCTCCGCAAGTGCACCCTCAAGGACACGACCACGCGCTTCTACAGCTTTGGTGTCCACCGTTCGCTTGCCAGATAGCGAGAGCAAGTTCTTTGGAGGCAAACGCCAAGCCGACCCCACTGCTGCAGGACCGAGGCCAAGGCCGAGTTGCTCCGGCGCAACGGGTTCCTCCGAACCTTCGCTAGGCGGCGTGAAGGGCTTCGGTCCGGACACAACTACCGTCGGACCACTTTCGGCTGTCTTCTTAGAACGTGGACGCTTCTTCTGAGGAGCAGCGCCGTCATCTTGGTCGTAGAGGTTGACCTCTAGCTCTGCCTGTTCCCCAGCAGATCCGCCTTCAGCAGGCTGGCCCTGAGAAGCCCGGTCTGAAGAGCCAAGATTGAAGAGGTCTTTGGCCCAATTACCTGCCGCCTGCGCCGCTGGCTTAGCAGCGCGCATGACTGACTGAGCCATGTAGCTCAGTGACCAACCGGTCAGCAGGCTCACAGCGAGAACTCCCAGTACCAACAGCACCACAACGGCGCCCCATCGACCTAGCAAGAGTGCGATCGAGCCAAAGAATGCGCCTAGCAGTCCCCCGCCGCTTGAGTATGCGCCGAGTCCATCTCTTGAAATTGACGCGCCCTCCTCGAAGAACAAGTCCAACATGCCTGCAACCACAAACACAGCTAGCAGCGCACCGATTGCTTGCACTGCCCTGCTTGGGGACTCCTTGTGGCCCGGTGGCTTGTTGGATTCTGCATTATTGGAATCTGAAGGAGCCTCAGCTTGCTCCGAAGCCGATTCATCGGAATGCACATGGGCACTTCTGATGAGAAGCACCCCAGCGAGAACTAGCGCCGGGGGAAGAAACACGCGCAGCAATCCGACCAATGCTGCCGTTGCGGACCCTGGCCAGTTGGCGACTCCCCCTGGGCTTTGGCTGTAAATGCTCACACCCAGCACCACTGCTGCAAGTATCGCTAACAGTCCCCAAATGTCCCGTCCGTGGCCATCTACCAAACTGTGCCAGGCAGTACTTCCTGCTGACGCTTGTACAGTCCCGCCCTTGGCGCCGCCCCGTCCAGCCTGCGCCTTCTTGCGCGCTGCTGAGCTCGTCGAGGAACTCGCACTCGGTTTACGTTTGGCAGACGCGGCCGAACGAGTTGAGGAAGAACTTCGCTTCTTTGCAGGGGTTTTCTGAGAAGTTGCCACGGTGCGTCAAGAGTACTCAGGCTGACTGACAGCATCGCGGCACTCGGATGCTCAGCGGCGATTACACCTCGAGCAGGATGGGAACAATCATCGGCCGTCTTCGTGTGGAGTTTGCGACAAATCCACCAGAGGCACGCCGAACTGCACGTTGCAGGCCCGCAAGGTCTGCCCCGTCTAGGAGGGCCTTCTCGATAGCAGCCTTCACCCGTGCAGATAGCTCCGCGAGGAGATCCCCCGCCTCTGGCTCGTGTATCCAGCCTCGAGTTGCTATCTCTGGCCCCGAAACAAGGCGCTTCTTCTTTCGATCCACGCAGACTGTTACTGCGACCACGCCGTCATCTGCCAAAATCCGTCGATCTCGCAGTACACCGCTACCAATATCGCCGACCGTACCGTGAACATAGACGTACTCAGATGGAACAGTCCCCACTTGCCGAAGACCATTGTCGTCAAGAATCAAACGGTCTCCATCCTCGGCAATCAAGATGTGATCCTCGGGGGTTCCCATCACCTGAGCCAACCGACTGTGGGCAATCAGATGGTGGTACTCGCCGTGGACCGGCACAAACCAGTCGGGTTTGGCAATGGAGTGGTAGAGCTTGAGTTCTTCGGACTTTGCGTGGCCCGTGGCGTGGACATCAGACAGTCCTGAATGGATGACTTCGGCGCCAAGGCGGAAGAGATTATCTATGACCTTCGTTACTGCGTTCTCATTGCCCGGAATGGGATGTGAAGAGAAGATGACCGTGTCATCCGGGGTGATCTTTAGCCACCGGTTCTCATTGGCCGCGAGCAGAGTCAACGCTGACATTGGCTCACCCTGAGAACCAGTGGACAGCACGAGTACCTGACCGGGCTCGTACCGATCCACCTTCTCGATGTCAATCAGCGAGGTATCAGGAATGGTGAGCAGACCCATCTCTCGAGCCATGGTGATATTGCGCTTCATGGAGCGTCCAACAGGCGCAATAACTCTGCCAAAGGAGATGGCTGCGTCAGCGAGCTGCTGGATGCGATGAATATGGCTCGCAAAGCAGGCCGTGATCACTCGCCGGCCCTCTTGTTCGTGCATCAAGTTGTAGAGAACCTTGCCCACGCTGGTTTCTGAGCGGGAGTGACCAGGCTGATCGGCATTGGTTGAATCGGCAAGCAACAGCCTGATGCCATCGCCATCAGCAAGCGCACCGATCCGAGACAGGTTGGTCAGGCGACCATCCACTGGGGTGAGGTCAATCTTGAAGTCACCAGTGTGCAGAATTGTTCCTTGAGGCGTATGGAAAGCAGTTGCAACTCCCTGCGGAACAGAGTGAGTTGCCGGGATGAACTCAGCTTCAAACGGTCCGATCTCCCACCGCTCGCCGTCGGCTACGACGATGAGTTCCGTGCGCTTCATCAGGCCCGCTTCTTCGATTCGTCCAGAGGCAAGCCCGAGCGTCAACTCGGTACCGAAAAGCGGAAAGCTGGCCTCACGAAGTAGATATGAAAGCCCGCCGATGTGATCCTCGTGGCCGTGCGTCAGCACGCATCCGACGATGTCCTCGGCACGCTCAACTAACCAGGTGAAGTCGGGTAGAACAAGATCAACTCCCAGCATGTCAGTATCGGGAAACATAAGACCGCAATCGATGAGCAGCAGCGAACCCTCAAGTTCCAAGACGGCGCAGTTTCTTCCAATCTCGCCGAGTCCGCCTAGGAACGTGATGTGAACGGGAGAAGCCATTAGTTGAGGTCCTTGAGCACCTGTCGGGCGCGATCTGCGAGCCAATCAGGAGCGGGACCCATTGGAGGACGACAGTCGCCCACCCTGAGACCGAGCACCCGTAGGAGCGTCTTGGTGGGAATTGGATTCGGCGCTTCATCGCCGGACTCATAATCGTATGAAGCAATCAACCCGGCGTTGATGCGTCGAGCTAGCTCGAGGTCTCCCTTTGAGACGGCCTCAATCAGTTCCCCGAGTTGGCGCCCAACCCAATGTGAGGCAACCGAAATCACTCCGACTGCACCCACTGCCAACAACGGCAGTGTCAGCGCGTCGTCCCCGCAATACACCTCGAACTCCGAGGGGGCTAGCGCCACAAGTCGAGCAGTTTCTGCAGGGTCGCCTGCGGCATCCTTGAGAGCCACGATGTTCGGGACCTCCTGGGCTAGGCGAAGCACCGTCTCGGTAGCAATCTTTCGACCTGTCCGTGCGGGAATGTCATAGAGCATCACGGGCAAATCAGTTGCCTCGGCTACGGCAGTAAAGTGCGCCTCGAGTCCAGCTTGGGAGGGTCGGTTGTAATAGGGGGTGACAGACAAAATTCCATCAACACCCAACTCGCTCGCTCGCTTTGTTTGCTCCACTGCGCTCGCCGTCGAATTAGATCCTGCGCCTGCCAAAATCGGCACTGTGACAGCTCCACGAATGGTGCGGAACAGGACCAACTCCTCGGACTCGCTCAGGGTGGGGCTCTCACCTGTTGTGCCGCTGAGCACCAAGCCGTCGCTACCGTTCGCAACCAACCACACGGCAAGATCTACAGCCGCGTCAAGATCGAGATCTCCTCGATCATCGAACGGCGTCACCATTGCAGTGATCACCGAACCAAATCTGGGACTCATCCTTACTCCTCTAACTCTGCAGAACCGTCCTCGGCAGAGTCGTAGTCAACCCGCTCATCTGAGCGTCGACGACCGAGTGTCGCCAGAAAATCCTCATGCAGTTCGAACCACACCGTGTGATAGGAGTCGATTCTCGGCCCCGTCAACCACTCCGTCTGGCCGATTCCTATTCTCTCATGTGCATACCTGAGACGCGAACTGTACCCCTCGAATCGTTGCAAGCCCGCTGCGAGTTGCTCTAGAAGCGGCACGACATGTTCATGTAACTCTGCCAAGCGCGCTAACACGACAGCATCTCTAGCTGTATCGAGGTGGTCATTGAGGACTTCTTCTTGGCCGACCAAGTGGACCTGCCAATCAGTACAGATAGATAGAAGCTCAGGATTCATGACCAGAAACTGCTGATACGACGCAGCCACTGCGCCTCGCAGAGACAATCGATCAAGTTGCTCGGCCAGCAGGCGCTCGCCTTCAGCCCGTCCTGTGGCAGTAAGCATCCAGCCTGCAAGTCGACCCTCGTAAAGCCTGGCAAGTTCGCACCTTCGCAGGACTTCAAGTGTGGATTTGACCTCATCGAGGTCCAGAGAGAATCGACTAGCTAACTCCAGATCCGAGGCGGGCCCCCTGAGGCGCAGTGCATGCAACACAAACAGCTGCTCTGGCTCGCTCATATGAACCAGATTACTCACCACGAGATTACTCACCGCGAGATTTGTCACCAGAGGGCTACTGCCGGACAGGACTCAAGTCGAGCGAATATCGCTCTCAAGTAACGCAAAGCCCTCGAGCTCCGAAGCCGTATCAGCCCAGTCTTCGAACTGAATAACGCCGATCTCTTCAAAGCGATGCCGCAGCCATTTGTCGTTGCGGTCCAACAGGCCCAGCTTCTTGCAGTTGGGCACCACCTTTGAAAACAGCATCATCTGGAACATCTGGCGGGTAGGTGTCAGCATGACGAGCTCAAGAGCATCCTTTACGGGTACTCCCATGCGCTCCCAGACCTCTTGCTGCAAGAAGCGGTCCCGCATTCGCACTGCCGCCTCAAAGGCAAACTGCTGCCGCTCAAAGATCTCTGCGTCTGAAAGCTCCGCGTAGAACTCCTGAAGCGACAGCACACCAAATGCCACGTGTCGGGCCTCATCGCTCATGACATAGCGAAGAAGCTTCTTGAGTAGTGGTTCGGTGGTGAGTTGGTGAATGAACCCAAATGCAGCAAGGGCTAGCCCTTCGACCATGATCTGCATTCCCAAGTAGGTCATATCCCAACGACTGTCGTTCACAATGTCATCAAGGAGCATCTTGAGATGCGCATTGACTGGATAGTGACCTGACAACTTGGTATCAAGATATTTTGCAAACACTTCTACGTGGCGGGCCTCATCCATGACCTGAGTAGATGCGTAGTACTTGGCATCAATCCACGGAACAGTCTCGACAATCTTTGCCGTACAAATCATTGCACCCTGTTCTCCGTGCATGAACTGCGAGAGCGTCCAGTTCTGGCTCTCGATGCCAACCTG
>WLLG01000159.1 GCA_009700815.1 Actinomycetota bacterium | reverse complement strand
GTCTCTGAATTGCATGAGGCAATCAATGGCCTGTTACAGCACACCTTCGGCTACGAGATGTGGGTGCAGGGAGAGATCCGCAATTACAAGGTCTCTGCCAAGAAGCATGTGTACTTCGATCTGATCGATAGCGACTCCAAAAATCCCACCTATCCCTCCATGTTGGCAATCACATTGTTTGCGCGTGAAGCCGCAGCGGTGAGCAGATTCCTAGATATGCAGGGCGGTGCAATCGAACTTGCAGACGGCGTGCGCGTTCGTATTTCGGGCAAGTTGAACACCTACGAGTCGCGCAGCTCCCTACAACTTCGCATGAGTGGGATTGACCCCACATTCACGCTTGGTGTGCTCGATCAGGAACGTGATCGAGTGCTTGCGCTGCTCTCCGCCGAGGGTCTACTCAGGGCAAACGCGCTCCGCCCCCTGACCCCCCTCCCCACTCGCGTTGCGCTCATCACAAGCCTCGGTAGCGCTGCGCACGCAGACGTTCTGGGTGAGTTCCAAAAATCTGGACTTGGGCTGCACATCTTCGAACTCGATGCACGGGTGCAAGGAGCCGAGGCAGAAGCTTCGATTCTGAGTGCTCTGCGTGCAGCTCAGGACCTGCCGGTCGACGTGATCTTGCTTTGCCGCGGCGGAGGTGCGCGAACTGACCTTGCTGCATTCGATCTGGAATCCGTCGCCCGCGCAATCGCCGAGTCAACCCTTGCAGTCTTCACGGGAATCGGTCATGAGATCGATAGCACCGTGGCACAAGAGGTTGCGCATAGTGGCCATAAGACTCCGACTGCATGCGCAGCCGCTGTGGTGAATCAAGTCAATGCAGCGGCACAGATGATGGAGCGCTCGTGGCTGCAGGCCTGCGAGGTAGTTGCGAACCGTCTCGATCGCAGCGAACGGCAAATGATTGACTCAGGCGGTCGTGCTGGGCGCGCCGCCCTGCGACATCTTGATCGAGACCAGCAGAGAGTTTCGCACTTGTTGCACAGCACCAAAATTGCCGTGCCTCGCGTGACCTCGGATGCCGAGACGCGACTAACCGCTGCTTCGAGCAGGGTTGGTCGAGCAGCTAGTCAGTGGGATGCGTTGACTCGCAACCGTCTTGACGCCCTAGCAGCACGCGCTCGTGTGCACGACCCCGCAACAGCGCTTGGCAGAGGCTGGTCCATTACCCGCACAGCATCAGGAACGGTGGTTCGCTCAGCCAGCGAACTTCATCACGGCGAGCAAATCACCACCCAACTCGCAGATGGCAGCGTGGTCAGCACTGTTGAAACAAGCACTATTGAAACAAGCACTGTTGAATCCAGCACAGTCGAAACAAGCCCAGGCCAGTCCAGCCCGGGCCAACTTGAGGAGAAGTAGATGAGTACCGAAGCAGTTTCCCCTGAAGAGCTCGGTTTTAGCGCCGCTATGGCCGAGCTTGAACAGATCGTGGCATCCCTAGAATCGGATGGCCTGGATGTGGACGAACTCGCTGAACAGGTCAGTCGCGCTGCAGAGATCGTGGATTGGTGCCGCAGCAAACTTGATGCCACACGGTTTCAGGTTGAAAAAATTGTTGAACGCCTTGACGGCGCCACCGCCGAATCCGCAGATGAGTAATCAGCCCTAGAACTCTGCGTACTCCCTATAAACCTGCGTACTCCCTATAAACCTGCGTACTTCTTAGAACCCTGCGTAGAACTGTAAAGCCTCGTCTACTGTGCCCTGCCCAACTCCCGGCTCGGCCGCAACTGCTGCAAGCCATTCCGGTCGAGCTACTGCGCACACCATGAGCGCCTTTTCCAACTTGCTGCTCTCAAGGACAAACCGAACATAGGTCTGCGCATAGTCGGGTGGGCGAACGTCTCGAGCCAACTCAAGAAGTGCAAACGGGTCGGGGGTGTTACTGGCCCAGGGTGCTGGAAAGGGAACCGATGGAGACCCTGGGTGAATCCCGCCACCCACTAAACCGGGCCCATCAGACATCACCACTCCCATCACTTGCTGGGGTCGCGCTGCAGCAATGAGCAGGCCGATATATGCGCCGAGTCCGCGCCCCAAAATGGTGACTTCGCCAAGCTCTTCGAGCGATGCATCAACATCTCCAACCAAAATTTCCGAGGTGTAGCCGCCGCCAACCGGAATGGTCGACTGCCCATGGCCCGTAAAATCAAGGCCATAAACCGGGCCCGGCCAGCGAACACTGGGGGGAACTTCATCGGGTGTTCGCTCGCCGAGTCCGTGCAAGAGCAACAGTGGGCGGTGGGTCGGATCGGACCCATTTGTGAGGTGGTGAATCGCAAGGTCAATGCGGTTGTGGCGCACCCAGATGGTGTCTGAAACGGCGGGGCTGTTTGAATCCGCAGGGCTCTCTGAATCGAGGGGGCTCATGAGAGGAACTCCAAAATCAGATCGGCCACTAGGCGCGGCTGTTCGATATGCACAAAATGCCCGACACCTTCTAGGCCTTCGAACTGCGCTCCGGGCGGCAAATAGGGCTCCACATCCGATGGTCGACTGCCCCAGCCCATAACTTCAATCTCCAAACCCATCACCCCGAGCATGGGCACGCCTAGCCCTGGCAGCCTCAGCATCGACCACTCCGGCCGCCACGGGCCGAACCCGCCCATACGCATGGTGGGGTCCAGCTTCCAACGCCAACCGTCAGCCTCTTGTCGCGCACCTACCTGCACCAAGTACTGCAACCATTCGGTAGTCAGGCGTGGGTTCATTCGACCTCGGCGTTCGGCCAGTTCTTGCACTGTTCCAGGCCTGCGCTGTTTATCACTGAGTGTTCGACGATGAGCCAACCACCGGTCCATCTCATCGCGTTGCATACGCGTTCGTTCCAGTTCTGACACGTCAGGCATATTGTTGCCAGAGGGCAGACCATCAAGATTGACCAACGCAGACACCCGGTGCGGTGCAACGTTCGCAAGGTGCATCACCATGGAGCCGCCTTTTGAGTGGCCAATAAACGGCAGCGGCTCATCGGGGAGGGTCGCAAGAACTGAAGCAGCATCTCGGATATCTGCCTCCCAGCTGTACAAGTGCGCCCAGGCCGATTCGCCATGGCCGCGCTGATCCCAGCTGACTACCCGGTACCCGCCATCGGCCAACATCGGCGCAAACCTGTTGAGCGTCTCGGCAAAGTCAAAGCCGCCATGCGCCAGAAGCAGCGCTGGGGCCTGTTCATCGCCCCATTCGGCCACCGAGAGCTTCACTCCGGCAGCGTCAACTACTCGCCTGCGATCTGGGCGCCGCACGCCTTCGGGCTGCGTGAGAAACTCGCTCGTCAGATCAGAAACCATTGAGCGATGTTAGGGCTGCAAGCGAGGATCTCTGAAGTTGTTGCTCAGCGGCACAGTATTTGACCGACGATTAGTAGAGTGAACAGCAGAGACTTCACATGGACGCCACTGACCTAGAGAGTTCACCTACTTCAGATGCCGAACGACTCCAAGTCGATCAGGCCGTGGCTGCATTGCGCGCGTTGCCATTTGGTGGGATTGACGACGCAACCCGAAATTTTGCGCTACCCCCGTCGATTCGATCGGGCGTCTCTCCCGCAATTGCAACGCTCCGGTGGGGTGCAGTGGGGTTTGGAATCGTCTTCGCCGCTCCCGCTGCATTTCAGGGCTCCTATATTGCAGTGATCACGGTTGCTGTGTGTGTGTTCATCACCACCTGGCGAACAGTCATTCCAATCCGTCTGGCATCCACACGTTTTCAGGACCGATTTGTAGCTTTCGGAGACGTTGCAATCATCGGTCTGGCCGTTGGTGCAGGCGGCGGCCTAGAAAGTCCATTCATCTTTTCGCTGATGGCCGCCATGGTGGTCATGAGCTTCGGCTGGGGCTACCTCGCAGGAACGATTGCGTTACTAACTGGCGCCGTGACCATGCTGATCGCTCTGCCGCTTGGGGCGAATACCTACAGCCAACAAGCCGACACCCAGCGAGATTTTGGGCTGACGTTGGTCCTGATTCTGGGCGTTGCCGCAGCAAGTTTTGTACGGGGTCGACTCTTGGATTCAGAGGTGCGGCGGGGCTCACTCGCTGGTCAGGTCGACTCGCTCAGCGATGCAAACGATCTGCTCACCTTGGTCAACAATGTGGCGCGCACACTGCCAACCTCGCTCAGCCTTCGTGAGGCCCTAGAGGCATCCCGGCTGCAACTTGGAACTGCCTTTGATACCCACACAATCTGTTTGCTGGCCCTTGATGAACGCTCCGAGGAATGGGTACCAAAGTTGGCCGATGGTTGCGTGCTGAACCCGGCTTATAGAACTGCCGCCTTGCCCGATCCGCTTCGCCAAGCATTGAATTCGACTGCGCCTATCTTGGTCAATCCCGTAACAGGAAGCACTCCCGTAGATAGCGGTGGGTCGCTGTTTCTTTCCAGCAGCAGTCAGAGCGGGCTCTATATCCGCTTGCAAACTCGTGGCAATACCATTGGCCTGTTGGGCCTCGAACACGCCGAGAGCGATCACTTTCAGCCGCAGCACCTGAACCTGTTAACCGGCATGGCCGAGGTCCTCGCGCTCACCATTGACAACGCCCGATGGTTCGGACGGCTCCGAACGCTGGGAGCGGAAGAGGAACGCATCCGCTTAGCCCGGGACTTGCACGATCGACTCGGTCAATGGCTCACCTATATCTCGTTCGAACTCGAGCGAATCATGAGCAACGAGCCCGAGCAGCTTGAGGAACTCACCCAGCTCTACAGCGATGTCCAAGCCGCACTTGACGAACTCCGTGAGACGCTCCGCCAGTTGCGATCAGGTGTCAGCGAGGACCAGCCCCTGGCAATGCTCGGACGCGACCTAGTGGCACGCTTCGCGGATCGGTCTGCAGTAACGGCCACCTTCACCGTGACTCGACCAGAGGAGCGGCTGCCCGTTCCAGTCGAAAACGAGATTCTGCGAATTCTGCAAGAGGCACTCAACAACATCGCAAAGCACGCACTGGCTACGCATGTCAGCGTCGTCTGGGACGTAGACGGCGGGAACTTTCAACTCGTGGTAACTGACGATGGCCAAGGGTTCGAGATTGCCCGGGGGGTTCGTGATTCCTCCTATGGTTTGGTTGGCATGAGAGAACGAGCCGATGTCATTGGCGCCGACCTCACCATCGAGAGCACCCCCGGTTCTGGGACGGTGCTTCGAGTCTTTGCTGGCAGCACCTCGAGTAGTAATTCGGTACCGATCCTCAAACAGGGAGCAATGCGTTGAGAGTTCTATTAGCTGATGACCATCAGATTCTTCGGGACGGAATCCGTCGAGGACTCGAAAACGCCGGGGAAGAAGTCGTCGGCGAAGCAAGCAACGGTGAAGAGGCTGTGACGCTTGCACGAGAGACTCAACCCGACATTGTGCTGATGGATTTGTCCATGCCGGTACTCGACGGGGTCAGTGCAACCCGCAGAATTATCAGCGAGTTCCCAGATATCAAAGTCGTTGTGCTCACGATGCACGATGATCCCCCACTCACTCGGTCTGCACTCGAGGCCGGAGCCTCTGCATATCTGACCAAGGGAACCTCATTTGCCGACGTGCTTGACACTCTGCGCCGGGTACTCGCTGGCGAAGAGGTACTCAGCCCGCAATTGGCGGCATCAATGTTGACCGTGGTCGAGGCAGAGGATCCTGGAGAAGAACTGTTGTCTTCTCGCCAAACCGAGATTCTGCAGATGATCGCAGACGGCCAGAGCACCAAACAGGTGGCACGTGAGCTGGGAATCACCCAAAAAACTGTGCACAACCACCTCAATGCCATCTACCGCCGTTTGGATACGCAAAGCCTGACTCACGCTGTGTTGTCGGCAGTTCGACTCGGAATTATTGATCTG
>WLLG01000158.1 GCA_009700815.1 Actinomycetota bacterium | reverse complement strand
GGGCGCGTTCCAGCATCGAGATACCCCGGGTATTGCTCTTCAATCTCGTCTCGTGTCAATCCTTGCCACTCGCCGGCATGACGTTCCATGAGCCCAGGTAGCAACAGAATCGGACCGACCCCGATCTGCTCAGCGATAATCATCGCTGTCGTGGCTGCGCGGTCTAGGGGTGAGCAATAAATAGCGTCAACGGCACCGACTCCATGAGAAGCAAGGCGGGCTTGTTCTCGGCCCAACTCGGTCAGGGGAGGGTTCTCTTGGCCTTGCCAACGGCCGCTGGCATTCCAAACGGATTGTCCATGTCGCACAAGAAGCAGGCTGGTCACAGGGGTGAAGCTACCAGTGGATCAGGAGTTGTTCTGCCTTCGCGTTGGGGAATCTCAGCCCCTGCTGACTACAATTCAATAGTGACTTTTTGTTGCCCGCGTCTGCTGGAGACCCGAGGATGAACCCGCCCACCCAAGTGGGGGTTCCTGTGGTGACCACTGAACCATCCACCAAAGAGAACCAACTCGTGGTTATCGCCCCCGTGGTTCGCCCCAAGAGGGCGGCTCAACGGGCAAGTGAGGAGACTCTGCCAGCACCTGAAGTGGATGCGGCGGAACCAACGCAAGATCAAGCCGAGGCCGGACCACGCTTGGCCGACCGACTGGCGCTGTTACTGGTTACCCCCGAGACCCGTGGCCCGCGAATTCGCCTTGGGGTTTTTTGGTTCTTCCTCGTGCTTGCCGCCGCGACGAGCGGTCGTGTGTGGACCGCTGCTGTTTGGGCAGTCGTTTCAGCTGCAGCCGGGTATCAGATTGTTGCAGCTTGGCAGCGTGACCAAGCAGAACATGCGGTTCCTGAGGATCCACAGGATGCACGGCATCGTTTGAGTTCCGGCGGATTGTTTCGCTTGGTTGCTGCCGCGGGTGCAGCTCTGATGCCGATTGCGGCGGCTTACAGCACAGGCCTAGCTGGGGCTGCGCTCATAGTTCTCCCGCTTCTGGCAATCCTGGCGCATCTGGTGTTTGGTCTGCAGCCTTCAACTGCTGCGCCAACCGTGATCGGCATTGTGCTGCCCGCGTTGGCGGCGATTTCGGTAGTTCTTGCCGTTCGTGCGGGCTTATGGGCGGGGCTGTTTCTGGTACTCGCCGTCAGCTTGTATGACGCAGGATCCTTCTTGCTTGGCGCAGATGCGAGCAGTCGTTGGGAGGGTCCAGTCGCAGGAATGCTTGGCGTGTTGGGAGTGACCTTTACCATCGCGACTTTTCACCCTCCACCGTTTAGCAATGCTTCTGCATGGATCGCGGGAGTAGCAATCTGCCTCGCCTGCCCACTGGGTCAGTGGTTGGGGTCCTCCTTCTTACCCGCTGCGGACTCCCGTGCCCCGGCCCTTCGCAGAATCGATGCATACCTGTTGGCAGCGCCTGTGTTCTTGGGGTGCGTCTGGCTCTTGCCGGGTTGATCCGTTCTGCAAATCCTAGAGGCCCTAGTGTTACCGAGGCCCTAGTGTTACGAAGGCGTGAGGTCATTCTCAGCCCACAATTGCGCTCCCCACCATTCATTCGAACTACAGACAAGGCCGCCACTTGCGATTCGATCTGAACAAACTCATCACGATCTCTGAGCCAGAGAACCTAGATGGATGCTCCCTGCCCGAACTCCGTGAAATTCGCGATCACTATCAAAACCTAGAAAACGGACTCTCTTACGCCAGGCGAATTGTTCAGGGCCGACTCGACACAGTGACAGTTGAACTTGATCGTCGTACTCAAGGAGTGATGGATAACGACGTGCTTGAGCGGCTTCCTGATGCGCTTGCAGCGCATTCTCGCGGTCCCGGGTTGCCGCGGCCCGTCCGAGATGTTGAACCGCCGGAGTGGGCAGACGAGATTGTCCTCGAGCTAGATGAGATCCTCACTCCATCTGAACTGGGTCAGTTGACGGCGCTTCCCGCAGAGCGGCTGACGCAAGCAGCACTCGGAATTAGTGAACTCGAGAAATCTGTGTCGAAGTTGCGCCACGAGATGCACGATCGGATTGATCGCGTCCAAGATGAATTGATTGGGCGTTATCAAAGCGGTGCATCCGTAGACGATCTGCTCCGCTAAGCCACACCCTGCTGCCGCTTACTCTTGCAATCGAAGTGTTCGCGAGAGTCGCGGTAAGATCCGTGGAATGAAAGAAGATCTGGATCGCCGCTGGTCAGACCTAGGCGAGTTCATTCGCGAACAGCGCAACATTGGGCAGCTTTCCCTGCGCAAACTCTCTGAGATGGCCGGTGTGTCGAATCCCTACTTGTCGCAGATTGAACGAGGTTTGCGAAGGCCCTCGGCCGAGATACTGCAGCAGATTGCTCGTGCCCTCGAGATCTCATCCGAGACCCTCTATGTGCGTGCCGGAATCCTTGATGAACCTGACGGTCACGTGAACGTGGTTGCTGAAATTCGTCGTGACCCTTGCATTACAGAGGAGCAGAAGAAGGCGCTCGTGCGTATCTACGAGTCGTTCCTGCGAGAGAGCGAAGCCGCTGCAAGAGACCTCCTTAGTGCTACATCGGCTGCCGAGGTCTAAGTGGAGGCTCAGGCTTTCGGGCCCTGCGGGAATCAATTTGCCTCAACGGGGTTGAGACTCTCGTGAGTTCCGTGGCCATCATCTCCATGCACACTTCACCGCTTGAACAGCCTGGCGTAGGTGACTCCGGTGGCATGAATGTCTATGTGCGCGAACTCAGTGCCTCGCTGGCTCAGGCTGGGGTTGATGTTCGAGTGTATGTGCGCAAGTGGGCTGATGATCTGCCAGACCGGGTCTCGGTTGAGCCGGGCTTTGAGGTCGTGCACGTAACTGCCGGACCCTCGCAGCTTCCAAAGGAAGAGCTTCTCTCTCGGGTTGAGGAATTTGCCGATGGCATTGCAGCCGACTTGGCAGAGCGTCCCGTCGATGTGTTGCATGCCAACTATTGGCTGTCAGCAGTAGCTGCTCACCGACTCAAGCACGATCTGAACTTGCCTCTCGTGGCCACCTTTCACACGCTGGCCAGAGTCAAGGCCGAGGCCGGAGACCACGAGTCACTTGAGCGTGTCCAAGCCGAGGCTCAGGTGATTGGTTGCTGTGATGCAATCTGTGCATCCAACCCAGTAGAAGCCGAGCAACTGATCCAGTTCTACGGTGCTATTCCGGAGCGTATTGAGCTAGTCGCACCCGGTGTCGACCACGCGTTTTTCTCTCCAGGAGAGCGTCTTGGAGCTCAGACCGCACTCGGCATTGATGACCGTCCCACGCTGCTATTTGTTGGGCGTATTCAGCCATTGAAGGGTTTGAAAATTGCAGTTGCTGCTCTGGCTCAGCTGCAAAACAAACAAGCCCGACTGATCGTGGTGGGCGGCCCCAGCGGCGCAGAAGGCCAAGAAGAACTCGCTAGCGTGCTGGCGCTCATCGATTCCTTAGGTGTGGCTGAGCGTGTCCATTGGGTTGAGCCGCAACCTCATCATGCGCTCTCCACTTTTTACCGGGCTGCAGATGTGGTGGTTGTTCCAAGTCGCTCGGAGTCATTTGGGCTTGTAGCCCTCGAGGCGGCTGCCTGTGCAACCCCGGTTGTGGCAGCGGCAGTCGGTGGCCTTCGTAGCTTGGTCCAAGATGACCTCACCGGATTCTTGATCGATTCCCGAGATCCGAGCTTGTTTGCACAGCGAATTGACGAACTTCTCGCTCACCCCGACCGAGCCGCCGCTATGGGTCGCGCAGGGGCCCTTGAGTCTGATCGCTACGCATGGGCAACTACCGCAGGCAGGTTGCGCCGCCTCTACGGCGATCTGCGGGCGCGTCAACTGGTGGAATGTCGATGATTGCTGACGCTCTCCCGCCCGCAACTGCTGCCGAGTTGCAGCAGATCGACGCGTGTATTGAGCAGTGGTTAGCCGAGCAGGTCGACCAAAATCCTTGTGTGGAATCAGTCGAGCGGGACACCGATTCGGGTGAGCGCCGGTGGATGATCCGAGTCTCGGCCGAAGAGAAGGCGATGTTTTCGGTTTGGTTTCACTTGCGACAGCGAACCTTGCATGTCGAGACCTATTTGATGCCAAGTCCCGAAGAGAACTTGGCGCAAACCTATGAGTACCTGCTGCGTCGAAATCTTCGATTTCACGGACTGACCTTTGCGATTGGGTCCGAGGATGCGGTGTTCCTTGTGGGGCAGATTCCCGTGCAGTGGGTGACTGAGGCCGAACTTGATCGCCTATTCGGGTCTGTTTACTCCTACGTAGAACAGAGTTTCCGGCCCGCTATGCGGCTGGGGTTTGCTTCACGCTTCGAGGGCTAGGCGGGGAGCGTTCCCCGCTGACAGCGCAGCAAGATCAGCCTAAGTTCACCCCTGCGAGGTTCAGGGGTTTGGGGAAGCGCCTGGACCTCGCCCTGCTTACTAGGCTTGTCGCCATGGAAGAACTTGAACTTATCGGCGGCGGATCAATGGGCACTGCACTGCTGCACGGATTGCTCAGTCATGGTTTGCTGCGAGCGGAGCAAGTCTCAGTTGTCGAGGTTTCAGAGGGGCGTCGTAGCGAACTCGCGCTGATCTTCCCGGGTGTAGCGGTTCTGGAGCAACCCGTCGGAGCACCGCAAGTCATCGTGGCCACCAAGCCCAATCACGTGGTCGAAGCGTTGACTGCGTTGCGTAATCTTGGAGTAGAGCGAGTCTTATCCATTGCTGCTGGAATCAATTTGGCAACGCTGGAATCTGCGATTGGGCCCGAGGTGGCAGTGATTCGAGCAATGCCGAACACACCGGCTTTAGTTGGTGAGGGGGCCGCGGCCATGAGTGGTGGGTCCGCTGCTACAGAATCCGATATGGCTTGGGCCGAGCAGATCTTGGATGCAGTTGGCACGGTGGTTCGAGTTCCTGAATCCCAACTCGATGCTGTCACCGCTGTTTCTGGTTCTGGCCCGGCCTATGTGTTCTTGATTGCTGAAGCGATGATTCAGGCTGGCATTCTTCAAGGCTTGGACCCGGCCACGGCTGATGCGCTCGTGCGACAGACCCTGCTGGGTTCTGCCAGATTGCTGATCGAGCAAGATTGGGACCCAGCCGAGCTTCGGGCTCGCGTTGCTTCCCCAGGTGGGACAACCGAGGCGGCCCTTCGTGTGCTGCAAACTGGCAAGCTTCAAGAGACTCTGATTGATGCGATAGCCGCGGCAACTGAACGGTCTCGCGAGCTAGCGGGCTAACCGCTGAACGGGGGTGCTTGAGTCCACAAATCGGGTTTCTTGGGCGAGTCGGGGTACGTTGGCAGGGCATGAGTTTGCGATACGACACCATCTCGTTTCTTTCGGATTATGGGCACACCGATGAGTTCGTCGGTGTGGTTCACTCCGTGATTCGCCAGATCGCCCCTCTCGTGAGCGTGATCGATATCACCCACGAGATTGCCCCCTATGACGTTCGCGCAGGTGGGCTGGCTCTTGGCCGTGCTGCTCAGTACCTAGCCCCCGGCGTAGTTATTGCTGTGGTTGATCCAAGCGTCGGGACAACTCGTCGTGCGATTGCAGTTGAGGTTGGCGATGGACAGTCGATCCTGCTCGGGCCAGATAATGGGGTTCTAGCTCCGGCCGTAGCCATGGTGGGTGGAGCAACCCGTGCCGTCTGGCTCAATAACCCCGAGTATCACCTTGCGGGAGCAGGCTCGCTGTTTGACGGTCGAGACGTGTTTGCGCCAGTTGCTGCTCACCTTTGTAACGGTGTGCCGCTTGAGGAACTGGGTGACCTTATTGAGCCTGCCGGACTCATCCCCGGAACGCTTCCGATTTCTGAACTCACCGAGACTGTGTTGACGGCCGAGGTGCTGTGGATCGATCACTATGGCAACGCGCAACTCAATGCTGATCCAGATGAGGTCGACGCCCTTGGAACAGTCTTTACGTTGAGTTTGGACTCGGGAGCGACGCTCAGCTTGGACGCACCGACGGTGCGAACAGTCAAGCGAGT
>WLLG01000157.1 GCA_009700815.1 Actinomycetota bacterium | reverse complement strand
CCACTGCACCGGCACCGCATCCTGCACCGCCAACTGGGTTTCAGAACCCAGGTGCTGTTGGACCAGAAACTGCCTAGCTAGCCAGAAACCGCGGAGCTAGCCAGAAACAGCGGAGCTAGCCAGAAACAGCGGAGCTAGCCAGATTGCCTCTAGTGGTCGGTGCATCCGGGCGGGACGCTGCCCGGGTTGCGTAGTTCCGCCAAGCCCGCCCAAAGGTGTGTGGCAGATACGGGGCCAAGAAACGAAGACTGCACGGCCCCATCGGCGTCTGCGAGGGCAACAATGGGCACAGCTGTGATTCCGTACTGCGCGTGCAGGTCTGCTGATTCACTCAGTTCAACCTGTTGCACTACTACCTCGGCGGACTCGAGCACGACGGCTTTGGCCCAGACCTCGGCACAGGTGGTACACGAGGATGCAGTGAAGACGGCTACGAGCCAAGGGCGCTCGGGGGCGTCAAACTGCGCACGCTCTAAATGAGTTGGCGCCCGGTGCTCAGTGATGGCATCAGTTGGGGTTGCCGACTTTTTGCGCTGCAGCAGCAGGGCCACACCAATGATAAAGGCTGCAAGGAGTACAGCTGGCAACAAGCGATCCACCAACAGATTGTGCCGCAGCAGACATGCTCTGGACAATCAGCGGTTGGCGAGCACAGGAACAGCAGAGCCAAAGGAGAGATCATTTTGTGTAGCGAAGGTCTGCAACTGTTCCACAGCAACAGAATCACTTGCCCTGAGACTGACCACCCAGTCAGCCACTCCTGTGAGTTGTTGAACCGCAAGGGGGACATACAGGCTGTCTCCTGCTGCCACCTCGAGAGCAGTTGCGATCTCGATTGGTGCAGCCTTGCCCGCTAGTGCTTGCAGGTCCACCGTGACGATGCCCGCAGTGGGATTGTGAATAAGGACCATCGGCTGCTGCTCGGGGCCCGTGCGCACTGCTGGCATGGTCCAGCGCCGCGCATACACAGGCGTTGCAGTGCCGATAGCCACGCCGAGCGTCTCATTCGGACGAGTTCCCGCTGCAGTGCCAGCAGCAGTAGATCCAGCAGCAGGCTCGGCCGCCGCTGTAGGCGGTCCAAAAAGTTGAGTGGTGCGAGCGGTCACTACCGGGGTCTTCGCCGAAGTTTCGACCCGTACTGAGTGAAAGCCCGTGTCGGGGATCCTCTGTTCGGCGCTCAGGTCAAGAACCAAGAATCGCTTAGCTGGCACAGACAACTCGAATGGCTCAGGAGGATCGCTTGCGCCGCCGTAGGGCGTGACCTGAATAATCACTGAGGCAACCTGCCGGCCGGGGTTGTACACCACCAGTTCTTCTTTCACCCCAGACCCTTTAAATCCACCCGCAAAGGTCCAGCCAGAGCGAGCCTCGGGAACGCCAAGTTGCAGGCGCAGGCCGCGTTCGGCAGGCGCGTCACCAGCTGCAGCTATGTCAAAGCTCTGGGCTGACTCCGCTATGAGATTGCCGTTTCGGAGTCGGACGGCCACTGAGAACTGATCACGTCGCTGCACGTACTGTCCAAGATCTATAACCCGGGAGGTTCCTGCTGGAACAACAATTCCCGCCCACTCCTTTGGGGAACGCAATCCATCTTCGACTGCTGCAGTGATGTCGACACCTGCATCGGCAGAAAAGGGATTGAACAACACAAGCAGGGCCGAGGATCCCAGTACAGAGGTCTGCGCAGGAAAGAACCATCTCTCAGACGAGGTCGTGGAGCAGGGAACCGAATCTGCCGAGGTTGCCGTCGTGATGCGATGCTGAACTGCGAGCGCTCCAGAATCGAACTCGGCCATCACCGAGAGTTCGCTCCCGCCAAAAACGGCGTTCACATCCACGGGGGTGACCTGCTGGGCAACCGAAGCAATTGTCTTTGGCTCCCCCACTAGACCCTGAGCGTTGTAGGCCGTCAACCGGACTGGAACTACCTCTTTGGAAGGGTTCGCTAACAAGACCTCATGGGTGGAGGATGCCGACTCGCCAAGGCCGCCCGCTGCGCAATACCAAGTCGAGGACAAGGTTTGTGCAGAACCTGACTCGGGGATGATCTCATCGATCGAACCATCCACGGGGACGGCGGGGCTGCCGCCCCAGAATGCTGTCAAACCCACAATGCCAAGCAGGACGACAGTGATCAGAACCAGACGCGAGACCTTCATGCCTGCTCCCCTTCTTCGCCAGGACCAGAACCACTGCTGGGGTGCTCAGCCGATTCGGCACCAGGATCCTGAGATAGATCTGCGGTATTGCGCAGGGCGCTAGCTGCAGAGGTAGCAGTTGTCTGTTCCGGCTGTAGTCCATCGGGGCCTACAACTACTCGCTGGCCTGCAATTTCCGCAGAGCCTCTCTTTGAAGACCTAGGAAACATCCGGGGGTTTCGAATAGCCAGCACTAACAGCCCGAGTAGCCCCAGTACCTGCAACAACTGCAGTGCACGCAGACTCAACGGCGTCACCCAAGCCAACGTAACGGATCCACCTGAACTGGTTTTGAACTGCTGGGACCAACCAAACAGATCAGTTCTTTGAGCGTCATCTTGGGAGTCCTGCTTCATATGCCATCCGGGATCTGCGGTCACAGACTGAGCAATCTGTTGATCGCCCAAAACGGTTCCGGAAAACTTGGTACCTGGGTTGGTCCCAAGCACTGCAGGTGGAGCGGCCCAACCGTTGCCCAATTGCTGTTCCAACGTAGGGGCTCCATCTGACGGCAAATCGAGATCGCTCACATTTGATCGCAGGGGCCAAGGTGCACCTGTTTGGAACAGCACGACTCCGGGATTGATCTCGACTTCACGAAGATCGAGTTGCTCTCGCAATGCCGCCAAAGCGGGTACGGGCATCGGCACTTCGGCAGAAGCAAACGGTTCGGGTGCGGGTCTGTTGATGACCACTATGTAGCGAATCCCCATGGGCGCCAGCAGACGTCCGAGGCGACTTGTCTCCCCATTCAGCGCGGCCTCGACTGCTTCAGTCAGGGTGGCAACTCCTGTCCCTCCGTCAAGGCGGAAGCGCTGCGTAATCAGCGGATCAAGGCCGCTGCTCACACCCATGGCTAGGCCCTCTTGGCCCTGGAGTGTCCAACCAGACAGGGGCAATACATCTGGGTCGCCAATCCAAACGCTGCGGAAGTTCGTTCCCTCATCTACGACATCGAGCAGATTACGGAAATCCCCCTCTGGCTGATACCAGCGCCCGTTGGCTGCCGCCACACCGATGGGAACCAAACCAATCAGCACTGCCGCAACTGCAACCCCGGAGAGCACCTGCGGTAGCCCAAAGTCTGAGCCAACTACGTCGTGTTCGAATGCCAGCACACCCATTGCAATGGCAACACACAAACCAAGAACGGCGGGCATCAAGACGAGTTCTGCCCCGGCACCACCCAAGAATCCCCACTTGGCAAGTGCCACCGTGGCCACCCAGGACACAAAGGTGAGCACCCATGCGCTGATACCCCATCGAAGACGCCAGCCGCTGCCAGCAATTAGGCAGTACATGGCTGCAATGACCAAGCCCCAACCAAACAGACCCACAGTTACTGCTCCAACCGACCCGGTCAGAATGCGCGCTGCAGAGGGAGATGCGCTGCTGGTAGCCCAGAGACCTGTCAGAGATGCGAGATCCCCTCGGAGTACCGATGCGAGTAGCCATGGCAGGAGCACGGGAATGGCCAGAATGAGGCCCCCAACGGTGGATGCTGCCATTCGGCGGGCCTGCTTGGCATGGTGACTGAGCGATGACACCGCTGCTAGTACCAGCATGCTCAACGCCAGAATTACTGCCCCAAGCGGGGTAACAGATCCCACAAGAGCAAAGATCAGTGCAGTTCCCGCAAGCTGTCGCATGCGGGGAGGTAGTGGCAGTTCCGGCCTGTCAAAAGGGTTGATTCCAGCCTGCATTGCCAGTCGCCGCAGTAACCAAGGGGCCGCTGCGTACACCCAGAGTGCTTGCAGGCGACCCTCTGCTACGGCATTGAGCACGACAGGATTCAGGCCGTAGGCGAGCAGTGCGGCAACCCTAGTACGCGTCGAGTGCGTGCCCAAGAAGAGTTTCCAGGCCCCCATTGCACCAACAAGCAGTGGCATCAGAATCATCAGTCGGCGGGCTAGTCCAATCGCCCCAAATAGAACTGAGCCGACAAGGCCAAGCCCGGGTACTAGGCCCGGCGCAATCGCTGGCTCACCAAGGCCAGCGTTTCGCCACCCCGTGAACCATTCCGAGAGCAGTTGGCCGCCGCTGCTGCCGGCATCTATGAACTCGCGGAACACGGGAAGCGGTCCAGAAATCAGGTTTCTTGCACCAAGCACCATGAGGGCTGCAACCACAACAAAGATGGCCACAGCCGCGCGGTTTGGGCCAGCGGCCATATCTCGCAGGTATTCGCGACTCGCGTTCGTGGCTGACTGCACGCGATTCTCGCTCGAGTCTTGACCGCGCAGGATTCCCTTTAGCCGAGAGCTTCCCTGACGCATCAAGGGCAGGTAGCCAGAGTCATGTGTTCTACGCGTCTTCTTGACCCGCGAGCGCGCAGAAAAGAGCGTGAAGATGTTCCCAAGATTCCACGCAACAGATGCTGTGATATCACCCGCGTGTTTGAATCTGCCGAGAACTAAAGAGGCAAGTAAATCCATTGCTGAGTAGACAATCGCCACGGGGATAACCCAGAGCAATCGAAACAACTCGTAGTTGCTCAGCATCATCCTGGCCTCATGGCGCAGCGCTAGGCGTTCCGACCGCTCTTCAGAGCCGCGCCGCTGTTCAAAGTCTTCGCTATGGCCGACCGCAACCGAGGGGCAGAGGTGCACGGTTGCTGCAGCAACGTGCGCTCTCCAACACAGATCAATGTCTTCGCCGAAGTAAGGAATCTGTTCGTTGAACCCACCCAGAGTCGCAAAAAGATCGGCCCGAATCAACATGCATGCGTCGGAGACAGCAAAGACTTCACGGGCGAGATCATGCTGTGACTGATCTAACTCACCAGGCTCTGAAACCGAGGAGGAGAACCCGAATGGATCCACGGCGTAACCAACCGAACGGAGCTGTTTCGGGTCGTCCCAGTCGACCAGCTTGGGGCCAACTATTCCTGCGTTTGACCGAAAGGCCTCGGTCACCAACGCAGTGATCGCGCCATCGGGAAGGCGAACATCGTCGTGCAGGAGCAGGTAGAACGCTGCACCTTCAACGGCTACGAGTACCTCGTTTGCGGCGGCAGAAAAACCCAGATCCTGCTCTCTCCGCTTCACAAATGCCGTGGGCAAAATCTCTGCAACTCGCGGCGTTGGGTCTTGCTCACTCCCGTTATCGATAACGAGAACCGAGAGATTCTCGTATTCCTGCACTGCGATCGATTCAAGGGCATCCTCAAAGTAATCGCCCGGGTTCGAAGTAATCACGACGGCCACTACAGGAGGTGCGCCAACGCCTACCAGCGGCTCTGGCTGAACAAAGCCCCATTTCTCATCAAGATCCGCATCCTCAGATTCATAGTCTTCTATCGGTGCAACCCGATCTGAGAGGAGTGAGTCGTCGACAGTGTCCGCGCCGAGTTCTTCGGCAGCGGGTAGAGGATCTGAATTGGGCTCTTGAGTCTCAGGGGGGATGACTTCATCCTTCATCCGGGGAACATGGATCGTACCGCGCAGCATTGCCGAACCTGCGACACATGAAGCGAAGGCATGCTTTGACGGTTCGCCCGCATAGAGTGACATGCGATGAAGATTCGAATGACACCTAGGCCTGCTCCGGTGAACCTATGAGGGCACTCATAACAGGCGCGGGTGGCTTTGTCGGGGCTCACCTTCAACGCCACCTTGAAGAATGCGGCGATGAAGTGACCGCTACTGATCGGGTCACCGACGGGCTCGACATTCTTGATGCCGCAGCGTTACTTGAGATGTTTCGCCGTTGTCAGCCCGAGGTTGTCTATCACCTGGCCGGCGCTAGCGACGTTGGAGGCTCTTGGCAGACCCCACAAGCTACTTT
>WLLG01000156.1 GCA_009700815.1 Actinomycetota bacterium | reverse complement strand
CTGGAGGTGAGGCGTGATGAGCGATACAGCTTCAACAACGCCGGAGCGCAGCGCCCGCAAGGTTCGTGAAGGCATTGTTACCTCCGACAAAATGGACCGTACTGCAGTGGTCACCGTGACCGAACGTGTTCGCCATATTCGTTATAACAAGACTGTGCAGCGGGCCAAAAAGCTGTATGTGCATGACGAAGAGAACGATCTGCACATCGGTGATCGGGTTCGCATTGCAGAGACCCGGCCACTGTCCAAGACCAAGCGCTGGCGCATCGTTGAAGTGCTGGAGCGTGCAAGATGATTCAGCAGGAGACCCGACTTCGGGTCGCAGACAACTCTGGTGCTCGTGAAATCTTGGTGATCAAGGTTCTCGGCGGGTCCAAGCGACGTTATGCAGGAATCGGAGACGTGGTTGTTGCCACTGTCAAAGATGCGCTTCCTGGTGCCGCAGTCAAGAAGGGTGAAGTCGTCAAGTGCGTAATTGTTCGCACCAAGAAGGAACGACGTCGCTCCGACGGCAGCTACATCCGCTTTGACGAGAACGCAGCAGTTCTGATCAATGATCAGAAGCAGCCACGTGGAACACGCATCTTCGGCCCTGTCGGCCGTGAATTGCGTGACAAGAAGTTTATGCGAATTGTCTCGCTTGCTCCGGAGGTGATCTGAGATGAAGATCCGTAAAGGTGACCATGTTCGGGTGCTCACTGGAAAGTACCGAGGCAAAGAGGGCGAAGTTCTCTCTGTGGATCCCAAGAAGAAGCAGGTGACAGTCGAAGGCGTGCACATCGCCAAGCGTCACCAGAAGCCAACTCGGGCACTGCAGCAGGGCGGCATTATCGACAAGATCATGCCTATCGACGCTTCCAACGTGGCTCTGCTCGATTCTGACGGTAAGCCAACACGTGTTGGATATCGCGTAGATGCGGACGGAACCAAAGTTCGAGTTGCTCGAGCTAACGGAGGAGAACTGTGAGTACTAGTACCGCCATCGTTCCTCGCCTCAAGGTGAAGTACAACGAAGAAATCAGGGACAACCTCAAGACCACGCTCGAACTGAGCAATGTCATGGAGGTTCCCCGGTTTGAAAAGATCGTGGTCAACGTCGGTGCAGGTGCTGCAGTCGACAATAAAGGCCTGCTAGAAAAAATCGTGACCGACATCACGGCGATTACCGGCCAGAAGCCAGTGATCACCAAGGCGAAGAAGTCCATTGCGGGTTTCAAGCTTCGTGAAGGAAACGCGATTGGCGTGAAGGTCACTCTTCGCGGCGATCAGATGTGGGAGTTCTTTGATCGCCTGGTTACCTTGGCGATTCCCCGTATCCGCGACTTTCGTGGATTGCCCTCGAAGAGCTTCGACGGCCGGGGGAACTATACGTTCGGAGTTACCGAGCAATTGATCTTCCCCGAGATTGATTACGACAAGGTCGATGCCTCACGTGGCATGGACATCACCATTGTGACAACCGCGAGAACAGACGCCGAGGGCAAAGCACTTCTTGATGCTTTCGGCTTCCCATTCCGTCGGGAAGGAATCTGAGATGGCTACCGAGGCACTGAAGCAGAAGCAGCAGCGCAAGCCCAAATTCAAAGTGCGCGGCTACACCCGTTGTCGCCGTTGTGGGCGTCCGCGCTCGGTATATCGCAAATATGGCCTGTGCCGTGTATGCCTGAGGCAGTTGGCTCACGCCGGCGAGATCCCAGGCGTCACCAAGGCCAGCTGGTGAGGGGAGAGAACCGACTATGACGATGACCGACCCTATTGCTGACATGTTGACCCGTCTGCGTAACGCCAATGTGGCGATGCACGACGAGGTCCTGATGCCGGCTTCAAAACAAAAAGAAGCACTCGCTGGAGTTCTTGTGAAGGAGGGCTACATCGTTGGCTTTTCCATCGGAGAAAACTCAAAGGGCCCTGGCAACGTGCTGAAGATCGATATGAAGTACTCAGAGGAACGCCGCAGGGTGATCTCTGGTATCCGTCGCATTTCCAAGCCGGGTTTGCGTGTTTATCGCAAGCACAACGAGGTCGAGCGTGTTCTCGGTGGTCTCGGAATTGCAGTCCTATCCACGAGCAAGGGTCTCATGACCGACCGCGAGGCACGTCGCCAGCGAGTCGGTGGTGAAGTGCTCTGCCACGTCTGGTAAGGATCGAACCCATGTCAAGAATCGGTAAAGCACCAATTGATGTTCCAAGCGGGGTTGATATCCAGATTTCTGGGTCAAGCCTGACTGTGAAGGGCCCCAAGGGCGAGTTGACCCGTGTGCTTGTCGAGCAGGTTTCTGTTCGTCAAGAGGGCGCAACGCTGTTAGTTGAGCGTAAAGATGATGAGCGTGAGAGTCGTGCAATGCACGGACTCATGCGATCCCTAGTTGCCAACATGGTGATCGGTGTCACTGACGGGTTCCGAAAGGAACTCGACATTGTTGGCGTTGGTTATCGCGCAGCAGCGAAGGGATCCGATGGCCTAGAACTGGCACTTGGATTCTCTCACCCTGTTCTGGTTTCAGCACCACAGGGAATCTCTTTCGTAGTTCCAGTCCCCACTCGCATCGAGGTTCACGGGATTGATAAGCAGTTGGTCGGTCAAGTGGCCGCTGACATCCGGGCCTGGCGTAAGCCAGAGCCATACAAGGGCAAGGGTGTTCGCTACGTCGGCGAGCACGTTCGCCGCAAGGCCGGCAAGGCCGGTAAGTGAGGCGATCATGAGCGACAAATCGAAGAAGAAGCAGGACGGACGCAAGCGTCGTCACGCCCGTGTTCGCAAGAGCGTGGCAGGAACGGCCGAGCGTCCGCGTTTGGCAGTGTTTCGGTCAAATCGGCACGTGGTTGCGCAGTTGATCGACGATCGGTCAGGTGTCACCTTGGCTACAGCGAGCA
The DNA here is from genome assembly GCA_009700815.1 of Actinomycetota bacterium. Lineage (GTDB taxonomy): Bacteria > Actinomycetota > Acidimicrobiia > Acidimicrobiales > Microtrichaceae > IMCC26207. Next base: position 3,118 of record WLLG01000156.1, on the reverse strand, counting down.
CACTCGAGACAGACCTCCGCGGAGGAGCTACCTCGAACTGTGACGCAGCAGCCAAAGTTGGAACACTTGTAGCTGAACGGGCACAAGCCGCCGGAGTCAATGTGGTGGTCTTTGATCGTGGTGGCTTCCGTTACCAAGGTCGAGTGGCCGCACTCGCAGATGCTGCACGCGCAGCAGGACTGGAATTCTGATGGCACTGAACAAAGACAATTCGGACATGCAACTGCGCGAGTCCCGGGTCATCAACATCAACCGTGTGGCCAAGGTAGTAAAGGGTGGGCGCAGGTTCTCCTTTACTGCGCTCGTCGTTATCGGCGACGGCAACGGTCGTGTTGGTCTGGGCTACGGCAAGGCCAAAGAGGTGCCACTGGCCATTCAGAAGGGCACCGAAGAGGCTCGCAAGAACCTGTTCACCGTGCCATTGGCTAGCGGAACCATCATTCACCCAGTAATCGGGATCATGGGAGCGGGTCGCGTCATGCTGAAGCCAGCCTCCCCTGGTACCGGAGTTATCGCCGGTGGAGCTGCTCGAGCCATCCTGGAAGAAGCTGGAATTCACGACGTGCTCTGTAAGTCGCTCGGATCCTCCAATTACATCAACGTGGCCCGCGCAACAGTTGCAGGGCTTCAGGCGCTGCGTCGACCCGACGAGATTGCTGCCCTTCGTGGACTAGATCCCGAGGATTGCATTCCGAAGGGTTTGCTACGTGCTTACCAAGAGTCTGAGCGTGGGCCCGCACCAGCACCGTTCGAGGTTGCATGATGGCTCAACTCAAGGTCACCCAAACGGGATCTTCGATCGGCACGAAGCCAAAGCAGCGCGGTACGTTGCGTGCGCTCGGTTTGGGTCGAATTGGAAAGTCCCGTATCCATACAGATAGCCCTGATGTTCGTGGCCAGATCCAAAAGGTCCCGCATCTTGTCAGTGTTGAGACTCTCTCCGAAGAGGAAGCCAACTGAACATGAAGATTCACGATCTGAAGCCCCCAGAGGGCGCACACAAGTCGCGTAAGCGTGTTGGTCGAGGTATTGGTGGCAAGGGCGGCAAGACTGCCGGCCGCGGTACCAAGGGCCAAAAGGCACGTAGCAAGATTCGCGTCGGGTTCGAAGGCGGGCAATTGCCGCTGGCAATTCGCACGCCCAAGCTGCGTGGTTTCAATAACCCGTTCCGGGTTGAATACCAGGCAATCAATCTGGACACGATTCAGGAGTCAGGTCTCGATGAGATCTCTCCCGAGACGCTGTTTGCGCAAGGTTTGGTCTCCAAGGGAGCGCTGGTCAAGGTGCTTGGACGAGGCGAACTCAGTCGCAAGGTGACAATCAAGGTGCATGGCTACTCCGCATCTGCAGAGGCCGCAGTTACCAGCGCAGGCGGAACAATCGAAAAGATTCCGTTGCCATTCAAGGTCCGCCCCGCATTCCACGGAAGTGCTCACACCAACCGCTAGGCAAGGGTGTGTCAGCGGGGGAGCGCTACATCGGCTAACTTCCCTTGACCGTTAGTTGCTGAGTCCCAGGAGTGTCAGTGTCTCGTATCGGCAACATCTTTAAAGTTGCAGACCTTCGCAACAAGGTGCTCTTTACCTTGTTCATGTTGGTGCTCTACCGGCTGGGCTGTTACCTGCCTGTGCCCGGAATCGACCAGAACGCAGTGAACTCCATTGGAGAGCAGGCTCGAGAGGGCGGCGTTCTGGCATTTTTGCAGCTGTTCTCTGGAAAGGCACTGACTCAGTTCAGTCTGTTTGCTCTGGGCATCATGCCGTACATCACCAGCTCGATCATTATGCAGATCCTGACGGTGGTGATCCCCAAGCTGCAGGAATGGCAGCAACAGGGTGCAACCGGTCAGGCCAAGATCACACAGTGGACGCGTTACCTGACCATTGGAATCTCGGTGTTGCAGGCCACCGGACTGGTGTTCTTGTTCCACAATGGTGGCGGCGGCTTGGTCTCGAGTAGCAGCGGCACGATTGACCTCGTCCCCAACTTCAATCCGCTTACGGTCTTGCTAATTGTGGTGACCTTTACTGCGGGTTCTGCACTGCTTATGTGGATGGGTGAGAGCATCACGACCCGTGGCATTGGCAACGGCATGTCGCTCATCATCTTCTGTTCGGTGGTTTCGGGCCTGCCAAGTGCTTTCTCGGTCATTTACGCTTCGGCACCTTGGAAGCTTGCAGTGTTCTTGGTGTTCATCATTGCAATGCTCTTTTGCATCGTGTTCATCGAGCTTGGGCAGCGGCGTATTCCTGTTCAGTTCGCTAAGCGGGTGGTTGGGCGTCGGATGTACTCCGGGCAGAGCACGTACATCCCTCTCAAGGTCAATCAGGCCGGCGTGATCCCAATTATCTTCGCAAGTGCTGTGATCAACTTGCCAGTGTTGCTCTCGCAGGTGCTGCCCTCGAGCGGCTGGGGCGCTTCGGTGTCGAAGTGGATCAATGACAATCTGGCAAACACCATCAATCCTGTCTACCTCTTTGTGCTGGCCCTGTTCATCGTCGGCTTCTCCTACTTCTATACAGCTATTGCTTTCGACCCAGTACAGCAGGCTGACAACCTTCGCAAGCAGGGCGGCTTCATTCCTGGTATTCGACCAGGGCCTCAGACGGAGCACTACTTGGCCAAGGTTCTCAACCGAATCACATTGCCAGGAGCGTTGTTCATTGCTCTGCTGGCAATTACTCCAACGGTGCTAGTGAGAATTCTGCTCGGTGCAACAGGTGGCGGAGCCGCATACTCCATCGGCGGAACTTCATTGCTGATTGCTGTGGGTGTTGCGCTCGAAACCATGAAGCAGGTCGATAGCCAGCTCATGATGCGTAACTACGAGGGTTTCCTGTCAGGTAAGTAGGCCACTCGCCCCGGCGAGTTTGCTGCACTGCGCAAAGGAGGACGTCATGGAATCAACTACTAGGCCACCTGTGCGACTCTTGGTATTTGGTCGTCAAGGCGCAGGTAAAGGAACTCAGGCAGTTCGTCTTGCCGAGCAGTTTGGTGTGCCACATATTTCTACAGGCGACATGTTGCGCGCTGCAGTTCGTGAGGGTACCGAGTTTGGGCAGCGAGCCAAAGAGATTATGGACGCGGGGCACCTTGTCTCGGACGAAGTCATGCTGGG
>WLLG01000155.1 GCA_009700815.1 Actinomycetota bacterium | reverse complement strand
TAACTCGGTCAAGTATCTCGTTGCTCGGGACCGTCCACCTTGGGGCGAGTTCACAGCTCGACAAGCCGGTACCTCGTTCCCCTCGGGCCACACCTTTACTGGAGTAGCCAGTTGGGTCGCTATCGGAATCATCGTCTTGTACATCTTCCCGAAGCGGTGGTCACGAGCAGCAAGCGCCGTGATCGTCACAGTTGGCGTACTTGTGGGGCCAAGTCGAGTGATTCTCGCTCGGCACTGGGGGACCGATGTGCTGGGAGGATGGCTCCTAGCGACAGGCTGGCTCCTACTGGTCTGGGCAGCGTTCCTGTGGCTATTCCAAGAGCGCCTTTCGGCAGAGCGTGCAGAGCCAGCAGGGCCCACCGAGTCAGCAGAGCCAGCGGAGCGAGCCGATCAGGGTTCGATAATCGAGAAGAACAAATCGAACTGATCGAGCAGGGATACAAAGGTGGCTAGCGACTCAACCGAACCGTCAACTCGAAGCGCACCTGACTCAAGAGACTGATCGACAGTGGTGAGTTCGCTCGTGAGACTGATGAACTCCTGAACGGTTGTGTGCACGGTTGTGTGCACCGTTGTGGACACAGTTGAGGACGATGGTCCGTCAGAGGAACTGGCCACTCTGCGATGACGCAAGGTGCCACTACCTATGAACACGTGAAACGCCTGCTCACGATCGGTGAACACAATCTCGAACTCAACTTGGTGTTCGCTTGCCCGCGGTCCGTTCAGCTTGACTGCGCAATTATCGAGCACCATCTCGGGAGTCATAGCGGCCATGACATCAAGGCTGACTGCCCCACGCAGGCCGGGAATGGACGGGCTGCCGTTGCGTAACTCACTAGCGCCAGTCAGGTAGAACGACCGCCACGGTCCTGACTCTGACTGGTATCCGAGTTGTTCTAAAGCGTCGGCTTGAAGTTCTCGTGCAGATTGATTTGTTGGATCAGCAAAGACGAGATGGTTGACAACCTGCGCAACCCAGCGGTACTCGCCGCGGTTGAAGTCCTCCGTCGCACGCTCTAGCACGGCATCAGCGCCACCCATGTACTCAACGAACTTCTTCGCGGAGTCCACTTGCGGCAACTCGTGAAGGTGAGCGGGGTTTGCATCGAACCAACCCAGATATCGCTGATATACGGCCTTGACGTTGTGGCTCACTGTTCCGTAGTAGTCCCGGTTGAACCATTCGTCGGCAATCGCATCGGGCAGAGTGAGCATCTCTGCGATCTCGTTTGCAGTGTGCCCATGATTGGCTAGGCGCATGGTTTGGTCGTGCAGATAGCGGTAGATGTCGCGTTGTCCGGACAGGAATGCCAACATGTCTGCTTGACCCCAGCGTGGCCAATGGTGACTTGCGAAAGCAACATCGCTGCGGTCCAGGAACAGATCGATTGCATCGTCGATGTACTTGCTCCAGCTCAGCGAGTCACGAATCTCTGCGCCTCGTGGCGTGTAGACGTTATGCAACGTGGCGGCACAGTTCTCGGCCATGCACACGGCGCGGTAGCTCGGGAAATAGAAGTTCATCTCGGCTGGAGCTTCGGTCCCGGGGGTGAGCTGGAACTCAATAGGCACTCCATCGATCTCTAACACCTCACCGCTTTGGGTGATGGACTGTGTCGGTGCAATCAGTCCACGTGATCCAAGGATTGGGATGGTCTTTCCGAGTCCGGCATCGACGTGGCCGAGAGGGCCAACTGGCAAGAGCACGCCGTACATGTACATGGCTCGACGAGTCATTGCAGGACCAGCCGTGACGTTCTCGCTCACAGCGGCTTCAAGAAATCCCTCGGGTGCAATGATGCGAATCTGACCTGACTTGACCTCTTCATCGGTGACGATGCCCCGAATGCCGCCGTAGTGATCAGCATGACTGTGGGTATAGATGACCGCAACAATGGGTAGCGGGCCAAAGTGCGAGTCGATCAACCCGCGGGCGGCAGCTGCGGTCTCTGCAACAGTCAGAGGATCGATCACGATCCAACCAGTGTCACTACGAATGAACGAAATATTCGAGATGTCATAGCCACGCACCTGGTAGATGCCCGGTACGACCTCAAAGAGTCCGTGAATATTGTTGAGAGCTGCCTGCCGCCAGAGACTGGGATTGACCGAGTCTGGTGACTCACCGGAAACAAACTCGTACTGCGAAGGATCCCAAACGGGAACACCAAGTTCGCTGTTTATGGCTCCGGACTCGATCTGCAGGAGCAGTCCGCGCCGTGCTCGATCAAAGTCTGCAGTGTCCTCGAAGTTGTATCGGGACTGCGCAGCTGCGTTGGCGAGGATGGTCGACTCGCTTGCAGGCTTCGGCTGATTCGATGCTGTGGTCACTTCCTCACCCTAGGTACTTGGTCTGCCCTAGGCCACTCACTTCGGCTCAATTGCCAACTACGTCCTAGTCAGTGGCCTCATCAGAAAGTTCGTCGAGAGCTTTTCTCAGGCTCAGGTGTGGTCCTACCAGCACGAGCAGTAACGCCGGCACGGCAATGATGATGAGTGAGGCGGTCACCGAGAATTGGTCTGCCAAAAACCCAATTAGTTCTTGGCCGATGGGGGCCAGAATCATCGGGATGAGCGCGTACCCAGTGAGAACCGAAGCTCGCGACTTTGCGGGCGCCCCTGCTTGCATGAGCGTTGCCAATATTGACTGGTCAAGCGTGAGTGCAAACCCGATTGGAATCAGCAGAAGGACTGCCAGCGAAATGACGATCAACGGGCTGACATCTCGGTGGACGATCACTGCGATCAAGACAAGGCCGGATGCCGCTATCAGGAAGCAAATTCTTTGCACGAGCCCCCAACTCACTCGGCCGTGTGCTTTTCGCATGGCAACGACTACGAAGAGGCCGCCAACCACCGAACTGGCCTGAAGCAGCGACTGGATACCCGCACTTGAGTCCATTTTGGCATCGTGGGCAATCATCTGCGCAAGCGCAGGAAGGGTGACTACGTAGCTAGCAATGATGACGCTCAGTCCGGTAAACATGCACACGGCCCGCAGCCCCGGGTTATTGCGGCGAATCTCGAAGACGCCTCGGAAGCGTTCCACCTCGCCGTCGATATGAGGCACCGGTTCTTTGGTTAGTCCTAGTAGAGAAAGCGCTGGAAGCAGAGAAATTGCGCCGATTGCGAACACCCACGTGGGGCCGAGGGCCGTGTAGACGGCTCCGCCCGCTAGTAGGCCGATCACGGTTGCAAGCGCCACTGCCTGAGCGGCTTGCCCATTGAACTCTGGCAGCTGACCAGGGGCTGCAATCATCCGTCGAACGAGACTCGCCGAGGGAGAGCAAAGCCCCCACAGGATTCCTAGAACCAGAAAAAACATGAGCAGGTTTGTGGTGTTCAGGTGGCCGGTGGCAGAAAGTGCAACGGGAATGAGCGTGACGAGGAACTCCACGCCTGCCTCCATCACCCAGATTGTTGGCCCGCCGAAGCGTCGAGCGAGCGAAGTTGCAGCACCCGGTAGCAGCAGAGATGGCAGGTTGAGACAAACAACGATGAGTCCAGTAGCTGCCACCGAACCTGACTGCGCGTAGATGAAGAATGAACTCGCCATAGTGATCATGGCCCAGCCCAACTCCAAGAGGAACAGGCTAACTAGGTAGTTGCGTCGCATCGATGCGAAGCGCTCATGATCCCGGCCTACCTGAGTTCCCGTCAGTTCGCCATGGTCGAAGTCAGTTGAGTGGTGGCGTATGGATGCACGAAAACTCATTCGTTGAACCTACACGAGCACGCCTGTTTTGGACCTTTAGGACCTACTCGTCGCCAGCCTCGTCGGACATTTCGTTGAGTGCTTCCCTCAGGCTGAGGTGCGGGCCGATGAGCACTAAAAAGAGGGTGAGCAATGCCACGATCATCAGAGCGGCAGAGACCGAGATGAGGTCGGCTAGGCACCCAACGAGTTCTTGGCCGATTGGGGCCAGAACCATCGGGATGAGCGCGTAACCCGTCAGCACCGAAGCCCGCGACTTAGCGGGAGCTCCGGCCTGCATGAGCGTTGCAAGAATCGACTGGTCGAGCGTCAAAGCGAAGCCTGTTGGAATCAGCACGAGGATGGTGAGCGAGATGACGATCAGTGCACTTGCGTCCCAGTAAGCAATCACTGCGATCAGGAACAGGCCAACTCCTGCGATCAGGAAGCAGATTCGCTGTACCACCGCCCAACTGACTGACCCGTGCGCCTTTCGCATAGCCATGACTACGAAAAGCCCGCCAACCACCGAACTGGCCTGAAGGAGCGACTGAATTCCAGCGCTGGACTCAATCCCGGCGCCCTTCGCGATGATCTCCGCCACAGCAGGAAGGGTCACAACGTAGCTCCCGACTAAGAAGCTCAGTCCGGTAAACATGCAGACAGCCCGTAGGCCCGGGTTGTTGCGGCGAATCTCGAAGACGCCTCGGAACCGTTCCACCTCGCCTTCGAAATGTGGCACTGGCTCTTTAGTCAATTTGAAAAGGGAAAGCCCGGGAAGCAACAGGACTGCACCGATTGCGTACACCCATGTTGGTCCGAGAGCTGTATACAAAGCCCCGCCCACGAGCAGGCCGATCACCGTTGAGAGCGCTACTGCCTGAGAGGCCTGTCCGTTGAATTCGGGCAACTGACCTGGGGCTGCGATCATTCGTCGAACAAGGCTCGGGGCGGGGGACGTGAGGCCGAAGACGATACCCACGAGCAAGAAGTACAGGAGCAGGTTCGTGGTATTCAAGTGCCCTGTTGCCGACAGTGCCACTGGTATGAGCGTGAGGAGAAACCAAATCGGTAACTGGGCAACCCACATGGTGGGCCCACCGAACCGTCTCGCAAGCGAGGTTGCCGCCCCAGGAAGCAGGACTGCGGGCAAGTTGAGACAAACCACGATGAACCCGGTCGCAGTTACCGAACCTGACTGGTCATAGACATAAAACGAACTTGCCATATTGACCATGGACCAGCCGAGATACATAGCGAAGAGGCTGACAAGGTAGTTGCGGCGCATCGAAGCGAAGCGCTCATGATCCCGGCCTACTTGAGTTCCCGTCAGGTCACCATGGTCGAAATCAGTAGAGTGGTGGCGTATGGATGCACGAAAACTCATCTGAGGAGGCTAGCGGCCGCGGCGTAACCAGCGTCGTGATGAGAACTAGCCTCCATGGATTCGCCCCTGCTCGGTCTGGCAAGCACCCCTACCTGATCCCAGCTGCTTGACAGAGCCGATGGAGCTGACAAGGGCTGGGCTAAAGTCCAGTTTCTGTTCGGCATGCGAGAGTGCGACCGAATTCGACTGGGGATGATTCTGTGAGATTTCGAAAGCTTGTACTCGTTGTTGCTGCCCCCGCGGTGTTGTTGTTTGGCTGCACAGATAACAGCTCGACTGAGCCAGCGGAAGCTGCAACTGAGAACGCGCCAGCTGGTTTTCTAGGCATTGGCAGCATCGATCAGGCCTCGGCTATCGGGATTCCTACAGATGCCGAGGTTGAGTTGTTCAACGACCAGGGCAAGGCAATTCGCTCGGCGAAGGCGGACAAGCTCGGGGCGGCAATGTTCTATGAGGTTGAACCCGGCGAGGGCTACACGATCCGTGGGGATTTCGGTGATGGAGAGGTATCAACCGCTCCCGTGACAGTGCTGAACCGTGAGGACACCCCACCTACGACTCAGTACACCGGCCAAACCTTTACCCCGGGACTCAATTACATAAAGATGCGCGACGGCATCGAGATTGCAATGACCCTGCGTCTTCCGGCAGGTAAGACGCTCGCTGACGGCCCGTTCCCGACTGTTATTGAGTACTCAGGTTATGAGGTCGCTCCTCCAAATGACCTGCTGAGCAGCATGGCGGCACAGATTGCTGACCCCTCTGCTAAGGCTGACCCGCTCGCACCATCAGGCTCGACTGCGGTTGGTTCTTTGATTGCGCCCTTGCTCGGGTATGCAACCGTCAGCGTTCAGATTCGAGGAAGCGGCTGCTCAGGCGGGGCATTTGACCTGTTCGGCCTTCCAACGATTTATGACGGCTACGACGCAGTCGAGACAGTGGCAGCGCAGCCTTGGGTAGCTCACAACAAGGTGGGCATGGTCGGCATTTC
>WLLG01000154.1 GCA_009700815.1 Actinomycetota bacterium | reverse complement strand
GGTCGAGCCTCGAGACGCACTACGTGTTCTCCGGGTAGGCGGAGTTCTGCAACATCTTCAATGGTGACGACACGTTCGTTTGGGGGTATGCCGGCAACAAGCGCATTCAGTAGCGAGGTCTTTCCAGCACCAGTCGGGCCGTACACCACCAGATTGAGTTGTTCCCTTACAAGCGACTCAAGCAATTGCACAACGGCTGGTCCTGCAAATGCGCTCAACGCCAGAGGGTCCGCCCGGTGCCGGCGAATGGCTAAGACTGGACCATCCACGGCTAGTGGCGGGAGAACGACTGCCACTCGTGTGCCGTCGGGCAGCCGAGCGTCAACTATTGGATTACTACGATCAGCGCGCAGCCCAAGCGGCCCCACTAGTCGCTCGATGCTTCTCGCTATCAGGTCCTTGTCGGCAATCACGCCCGAGCGTTCGAGGCGGCCATTTCGCTCGATCCACACTTCTCCTGGGCCGTTGACCAAGACATCGGTGACTGCAGGGTCGTCGATAAGCATCTGGATGGGACCAAGGCCAACGAGTTCAACTGCGAGGGCATGTGCCCGGCTCTGGACTTCGACTGTGGCAAGGAGGGGAGCTTCTTCGGCAAAGAGCTCGGCCAGTCGCGTCGCTGCATTGACTGAGCCCGTCTCGGCTGCGAAGCGACGACGGACGCTAGCTTCAAGTGCCTCGGTTTCGCCGAGCAACCTCATGCAACTCCCCTCAGTGAACGCTCAAGGGCCCGGTGATTTCTGCGTATCAGCAATCCGGCGTCTACCGAGCGAGCAATAGCGGGGTCAACATCTACCGTTGCCACAACCGCAAGCCCCAGCACAGCCGACACGTCGGCCTCGCTGAGTGCCCGGCCGACCTCGGATACCACGACTACTCCATCGGCCTTGACTCCAGCAGCAGTCGCTCGGCGCAGGGCTAAGTAGCAGGGCCGAGTCACCAAAAGCGACCGACCAGCGGCGGACAAATTCCGACCAAGTTCGGAGATCACGCCAGCTTCACTCACCACCCCAGCATCAATCACTACATCACAGCCCATTGATTGCAGAAACTGCGCGAGCTCAGCTGGACGCTCCTCGGGCCAGGTCTGAGCTCTCCCCCGAGGCAGCAGCCAGAGCCCTGGCTCGACCTGCACAAGGAGGCGGTCAAGTGCATCGGCAGAACCGTCAGCACTCGCTAACCAGTCACAGACTCCTGGACTGCTGGGCTCTGAGATCCCAAGAGCGGCTGGCTGATCTCCGCACAGGTCAACGAGCACTGCTCGACCCGAGCGGCGAGCTAGCAGAGCCGCTGCAACAGCCGAAACCAGCGTGACTCCCGAACCGCCCTTGACGGACCAAAGCGTATGAAGCATGACGCCCCCTCTGCGGGCGCGCTGCACCCGCTACTGACTTGGGGGAAGGGCAATTCGAAGCTCCCCCAGACTAGGGACAGCAAGGCGAACTGTCAGCGGGGACTGCTCCCCTCACTTGCCAGATGACCTACTTACTGGGCGACCTACTCGCTTGGCAGGGAGTTAGACCCTCAGAAGATCCGAGGCTCCGACGTCCCAAGAGGGGTGCCTGAGTTTTGACATCGCTCGAGCTTCGATCTGGCGAATGCGCTCGCGAGTCAACTTGAAATGCTGGCCCACCTCATCTCGATTCAGAGGTTCACTGTTGTTCAGTCCGAAGCGCAGAGTCAGAATTGCGCGTTCGCGATCATCGAGCGGACTCAGCAAGCGCTTCACTTCTTGTGGCAACTGAGCGAGCACTGCCATATCCATGGGGGAACTCGCTTCACGGTCCTCAACTAGATCACCAAGATCTCCATCGCCTTCTGCGTGGATTGGCTCAGATAACGACAACGTGTCTGAAGCGAAGCAAAGGACTTCAACGAGTTTTTCTTCTGAGAGGTCCACGTCAATTCGGAGTTCCTCAATTGTTGGGGGCCGGCCTAGCTCGACCTCGAGTCGGGCGCTTGCTTTGTTTACCCGAGACAGCGTGTCAGCGGCATGTATCGGGAGCCGGACTGTTCGGCCCGTGTTTGCAATCCCACGCGTAATCGCTTGGCGAATCCACCAGGTTGAATAGGTCGAGAACTTGAACCCCTTGCGCCAGTCGAACTTTTCGACGGCGTGCATGAGCCCCAGATTGCCTTCTTGAATCAAGTCCAAAAGAGGTAGCCCCGAGGCCTGATAGCGCTTGGCAATCGATACCACGAGTCGCAGGTTCGAAAGCACAAATGATCTCTCGGCCTTCTCGCCCTCTCGCACTGCTCTGCGCATCACACGCTGCTCCTGCAAGCTCAGGTCATCTGCCCGCTCGGCTAGCTCACGCCGAGCAGCCACTCCTTCTTCTATAAGAATTGAGAGCCGGACCTCATCTTCTTTCGACAGCAATGGATGCTGGCCAATATCAGTGAGATAGAGCCGGACTAGATCCTCTTGGTCACGTTCGACTCGTTCCTTAGCCATCGCTCTCACCAGTCCTTCACCTTTGCCGACATTGCATCGCCAACTGAAGAACCCTCAAGACACCGAAGTCATTCAGGTGTCATCGGTCACCGAGTTCAAGCTCGGTCGTAATCCGGGCGATGACTGCAGCGCAAGCTCAAGCTCTCTTTGCAACGCAGAGCCACCTGCAGGGTTCATTCCCGACTCGGACAACTCCTGTTCTAAGTCCGCAATGACCAAGCTCAGGCACTGTTTTGTAGAGCCGTCCGCTAGATCGCTCAGGGTGGCCAACTCGTGGCGGTAGGTACCGAGCAGATAGGGCAGCAACACCAGATTCAATCCAACCAGTTGATCGGAATGCGATTCAGTGGCCTTGACCAGATTCAAAAAGGACTCAAACGGTTCGTTTGGAGGGCGAACGAGGTCCTCGGGGCTGAGCACGGCAAGCACTGGCAATCGGGCAAAGAACAGTTCGCTATGCCAACGGTGTTTCGAGGATCGAGCAAAAAAGTCCACTTTTTCCGCTGGTTCAGACTGACCGGTCACCCATGAGCCGAGCATCGAACTGATCTCGGCCTCGACCCAAGAGTACGCACCGACCTGTGCTGCAGTTGCAAGAAGCCCACGCCAAGGATGCTCAATTTCGTCCATGTTTGCTCCTTATTCGGTGGCATCTCTAATTTTTTTGGACTTTTAGTCCAAAGCTTGAGATCTTCGAAATTAATCTTGCTAAACTTAAGTCAATGAAATCTATTCTGACCCTTGCCAGTCCAGAACAGCTTGCTTGGCAAGCGTTCCTCAACGCCAATCAGAAGTTGCTCACTCGGATGGAATCTGAGCTCGGCCTTGAGTGCGATATGTGTCTGTCCGAGTTCGAAATACTCCTGCACCTCTCTGAGTCACCAACGCAGTCGCGGCGCATGACTGAACTTGCTGAACTAGCCAGGCTCTCACCTAGTGGCCTCACGCGCCGCTTTGATCTGATGCTAAAGCGGGGCTGGGTAAATCGCGAGCGGTGCGACCAAGATCGCCGTGGAGTAACTGCGCTCGTCACCAAAGAGGGTCTCAAGCAAGTAAAAATGGCCACGCCCGTCTATCTCAGGGTGCAGGACGCATTGTTCTTCAGCCAGCTAGTCAGCGAGCAGTTAGCGGCTCTTCAAGGGATCTCTGAGTCCATTGCTCGGGCTGCCGAATTTGAGGACCTGCTCGAAACTGCATAGGCGTTAGTAATAGGAATCCTTCGGTCTCGACCGAAGGCTTTCTCTGAGATTCGAATTCCAGGAGGCGATTGACGGCGCTTGTACTCTGCCCTGTCGATCAGACCCACGATCTTGGATACGAGTTCAGCATCGTGGCCAATCTCTACAAGTTCTTCGGTGGTCAAGTCCTCATCTACATAGCCTTGGATAATCAGATCCAACACCTCGTATGGCGGAAGGCTCTGATCATCACGCTGATCGGGTCGGAGTTCCGCCGAGGGCGCCTTGGTCAAAACAGAGGCTGGAATCAGGTCAAGAATCTGTTGATCGTTTCTCCATGCGCACAGGTCATAGACCATAAGTTTTGGAACGTCTTTGATGACGGCTAGGCCTCCGGCAGTATCTCCGTACAAGGTCGAATACCCGACCGCCGTCTCGCTCTTATTGCCCGTTGTCAGGACCATCCAACCAAACTTGTTCGACAGTGCCATGAGTAGCACGCCGCGTATTCTTGACTGAAGGTTCTCTTCGGTCAGGTCAGCATCGCGGCCTTCAAACGAAGGTTCAAGAAGATCCAACAACGCTAGATGTGCCGCCTCAATTGGAATCGTTCGGTAGTCAATTCCCAAGTTTTTGGCCAGGATTTCAGCATCACTGAGGGAATGATCACTCGAATACCGTGAAGGCATCAGCACACCGTGTACTGATTGTGCGCCCAGAGCATCAGTGGCCAGCGCCGCAACGATTGACGAATCAACCCCGCCGGACAGGCCAATCACGACCTCGGAAAAACCGTTCTTCGTGACGTAGTCATGAAGACCGAGAACGAGTGCCTTCCACACTTCAGCCAGACTTGTTTCTATGTCTTCGAGCGCAGGACCTGTTGGGTTTGTGCCCTCTTGGCCACTGGCCAGCACATCAACATCCACTACCGTGCAGGCCGTTTCAAACCGTGGCAGGCGAGAGGTGACCAACCCAGTAGCTGCCACCACAACCGAGCCTCCATCAAAGACCAACTCATCTTGGCCGCCAACCAGATTCAGATACGCAATTGGAATACCAGCCTCTACCGCTCGCCGGCTCAGCATCTCTTCGCGTACCTGCTGCTTGCCAATGTGAAACGGTGAGGCGTTGATGTTCACCGCTAGAGCGGCACCTCTTTGAGCCGCTGCCAGAATGGGGCCATCGTCAACCCACACATCTTCACATACGGTGACCGAGACAGTCACCCCGGCAATTTCATACAGTTCCTGGTCCGCCGAGCCCGCCGAGAAGTAGCGCTTCTCATCAAAGACTCCGTAGTTAGGAAGAGCCTGCTTGCGGTAGCTGCCAAGCATCCTGGAATCGCCAATCACCGCAGCGGAATTAAATAACTCGCCGTTGTGCACCTCGACCCAGCCAACAATCGCCGTGCAGTGCCCGGAAATGCCCCGAGCAAACTGCGCCACAGCATCTTGCAGGTCCTCCACAAATCCTGGCTTCAGTAGCAGGTCTTCTGGTGGGTACCCACATGCTGCTAATTCCGGGAAGAGCGCTATGTCGGCCCCTGCGGCCTCGGCTTGGTCATAGGCCTGACTGAGCGCAGCCATGTTTCCAGCCAAATCCCCAACCCGAAGGTTGAGTTGGCACATGGCCACGCGCAGCGTGCTCGGCCCGGTCATGCCGGTTGAGTCGTCATGCAGGTTGGGTTAGAGCGCAGTCAGTGCTGAGCAAACCGTATTGGTGATCAACCTTGCAACCACGTAGGGATCGATGTTGGCGTTCGGGCGACGATCCTCGATGTAGCCCTTGCCATCTTGTGCAACCTGCCATGGGATGCGAATGGAGGCCCCACGGTCAGAGACTCCGTAACGGAACTGTGAGAAGTGCGCTGTCTCATGCTGTCCGGTCAGGCGATCCTCGATGCCATGCCCGTAGCCGGCAAGGTGCTCTTCGACCTTGCCTGGACCTCCGAGTGATTCACATGCAGTAATGATCGCGTCGTACTCCTCGCGCATGCGGTTGGTTGAGAAGTTGGTGTGACAACCCGCACCATTCCAGTCGCCCTTGATTGGCTTGGCCGAGATCGAGGCGTTAACCCCGAAGTCTTCTGCAACCCGGTAGAGCAAGAATCGAGACATCCAGAGCTGATCAGAGACCTCGAGTGGGCCGAGCGGACCAACTTGGTATTCCCACTGTCCCAACATCACCTCGGCGTTCGTGCCCGCAATTGCGAGACCAGCATCAAGGCAAGCTTGGGTGTGGGCCTCGACGATGTCGCGGCCAGAAATCTCGATAGCGCCAACGCCGCAGTAGTACGGGCCCTGGGGAGCTGGGTAGTAGTAGCCCTCGACTGGCCAACCGAGCGGGCGACCTTCCTTGAAGAAGGTGTACTCCTGCTCAATTCCAAACCACGGCTCCTGATCGGCAAATTTCTCTGCGATTGGGAGCAACGTTGCACGGGT
>WLLG01000153.1 GCA_009700815.1 Actinomycetota bacterium | reverse complement strand
GATACCTCTTGATGGAGATCAAAGTGGTACGCCCAGGAGTCGGTTTGGCCTTGACGGTCAAGGAGGGCGTTAATCGATTTCTTCACGGCCTGCGCAGTCATCGGTGGAACGAGAGCTACCTCGGCCGCCATGTGTTGCGCGGCCTGCTCGAGCTGAGCGCGAGGTACAACACGGTTGATCATGCCGGCACGCTCGGCTTCTTGGGCAGACAGAATTCGGGCACACAGAAGGAACTCTTTTGCCCGCCGAGCACCGAGTTCCCACGGCTCGACAAGGAGTTCAACTCCAACTCCTCCCATTCGAAGAACCGGATTCGAAAATGTTGCATCCTCGGAAGCAACGATCAGGTCGCACATGCAGGCAAGCATGAGTCCAGCCGCTGAGCATGCACCGTGAACGGCTGCGATGGTTGGTTTTGCCAGGTTTCGCCATCGGAGGGAGCGCTCCCAGTACATGACTTCCTCGTGGTGGCGTTTGCCTTCGGGGGTGGTGCGCATAGCCACCCAATGCTCCTCGGCAGCTAGCAGTTCCTTCATATCGTGGCCTGCAGAGAAGTGTTTCCCTGCACCCTGCAGCACTACCACTCGAACCTGGTCATCAGCCTCAACAAGGTCGAGTGCTGCGTCGAGTTCATCGATCATCTTCGAGTTCAGAGCGTTCGCAGAGCCCGGTCGGTTCATCGTGACCGTGGCTACATGGCCCTCGACGCTATACAGAATGGTCTCGAAGGGTTGGCTCATGGTGTGGTGCTCCCTGTTCGGCTCACGGTTGGCTCTCGAGGCTCTCGAGGCTCTCGTGGTAACCCCAGAACTCGTTCACCAATAATGGTGCGCTGAATCTCGTTGGTGCCCGCAAAAATCGAAGAAGACAGGTAGTACAGCCAAGATCGCTGCCATTCCCCGTCGCCTTCGATGCCCGTCGCCCCGCGCCACAACGAGGATTCTTCGCCGAGCACCTCCATCACCGTGTCGTGGAGACGTTGAGACATTTGTGACCAGTACAGCTTGAGTGCCGAGCCTTCAGGGCCGGGCGGGCGTCCGGATTCGAGTCGGGTGAGTGAGCGCCAGTTGTGGAGTTGAAAGAGTTTGACCTCAGTAAAGGCAGCGGCCAGTTTCTGCCGCAGGCGATGATCGGAGAAGGAATCCTTTCGGAGAGCCAACAGGAGCAACTCCTCAAGGTGTTGGATATGAATCACTAGTTGGCGTGGGTTTACTCCACGCTCGTGGCCCAACGTTGATTGAGAGATTCTCCAGCCCTCATCCACGGGGCCGATCAGGGCATCATCAGCAACGAAAGCGCCATCGAAGAACACCTCGTTGAATTCAGCCTCGCCGGTTGCCTGCACGAGCGGCCGAATCTCGATTCCTTCACTGCTGAGGTCTACAGCAAACGCCGAGATGCCGTGATGCTTGGCTGCCGTGGCGTCGGTTCGGGCCAGACATAAGCCGCGATCAGCAAATTGAGCGTAACTGGTCCAGACTTTTTGGCCGTAAAGACGCCATCCGCCCAGCGACTCATCACGCTCGGCTCGAGTAGATAACGAGGCTAGATCGGACCCTGCATCGGGTTCGCTAAAGAGTTGGCACCAGAGCTCACTGGCATTCAGGATCTTGGGCAGCCACCGCTGCTGTTGGTCGGGTGTTCCGTGAGCGAGCAAGGTTGGCCCGACGAGGTTGACTCCGATTCTGCCGACCAATTCGGGGGCGCGCGCTCGGGCGAGTTCTTCTTGGACCACAAAGTTGGCCATAGGCCCGGCGGCGCGGCCACCAAATTCCTCGGGCCAGGCAAGGCCCACCCACTTGCCAGCAGCGAGTCGCTGCTGCCATTTACGTCCAAAGAGAACTTCCTCGCCAAGATCAGTGAACCGCGGTGGCAGGCCCGAGCCGTACTCCCAGGGAAGATTTTCTTGAAGCCAGGCGCGGCACTCTGAGCGCAGGGATTCGTGGTGCTCCTGAGGGTGTAAGTCCATCGGATCTTTATGCTAGGCCACCAAACTGACGCACGTGTCAGGTTGTGACCACTACGCTTGGTCCTAATGGACTTCGAGTTGTCAGATGATCAGATAGTTCTGCGTGAGGCTGCGAACCAGATCTTAGGTGAGCAGTCCTCTGCAGCCCGGGTTCGTGCTGTGGTCGATAACGGCGGCGGCTGGGATCGCGAACTCTGGGCAAGCCTGATGGAACAGGGATGGTCAGGGATTGCAACATCGGAGCTGTTGGGTGGGGTTGGATTGGGCTGGGTTGAGGCAGCCGTACTTCTAGAGGCACTAGGGGTTTACTTGGCCCCGGTACCCCTCTTGGGTCAGCTCCTAGTTCTTGATGTCCTGAGTTACGGGTCACCCACTGAGATCTCCCTGGTGGTGGGCGGTATTTCAGAGACGCGTCGATCCGACTTGATTGGTGGTCTGGTGTCCGGCGACATGATTGCTGCTGCTGGGTTTGGTTGCCTTGCTGCGAAGCAGGATTCCTCCGGCTGGATCCTGAGCGGCCAGACCGAACCAATTCCCTTCGCTTCATCAGCAGATGTTGTTGTGGTGCGAGCCGTCGATGGTGATGGCCAGGAGAGACTCTTTCTGATCGAGCAAGACGCTCAGTCGCGACCTGCTGCAGAGTCTGCGATGGACCAGACGCGAGAGCTTGCACGACTGAGTCTTGATGGCACCCGGGCTACAGAACTTGGTGGCCCCGAGCTTGTCAATCGCTACATCGCTCGCGGCGCAATTGCCTATTCGGCTGAGCTTCTAGGAGCGGCTTCTCGCTGTCTTGATCTCACGGTTGAACATGCCAAGGAGCGTGTTCAGTTCGGGCGACCAATCGGCAGTTTTCAGGCAGTGAAGCATCGCTGCGCAGACATGTTGGTTGACCTAGAAGGCATGAGGTCCTCGACTTGGTGGGCGGCATGGTGTGCCGAGGTGGCAGATCCCGAGACGGCCCTTGCAGCCTCTGTAGCCAAGTCTTGGTGTTCTGATGCCGCAGACCGAGTGTTGAAATCTGCCCTTCAGGTTCATGGCGGCATGGGGTTCACGTGGGAGTGTGACCTGCATTTGTACCTAAAGCGAGTACAGCTAGATCGGGTGAGCTTCGGTTCTGCTGCATGGCATAGAGATCGAGTGGCTGAGATTCTCAGAGCACGGGTGCAATCCGGCGCAGGTGTTCTATGAGAGTCGGACACAACAAGCCAAGACAAAAAGGTGGTCCAAGATGTTTGACCCAGTAGGTAAGCGCGTTCTGATCACGGGTTCCTCTGCGGGACTCGGCGCAGAGATGGCTCGAGGACTTGCTGCTCGCGGCGCCATTGTTGGGATTTGCGGCCGACGCGAGGACCGTCTGGCGGAAGTCCTTGCAGACATCCACTCCTTCTCGCCGCAGAGCCGTTCGTGGGCAGTTGACCTAGCGGATTTGGACGCGCTTGATTCGTTTGCCGAGTCGGTGACCCAGGAGTTCGGTGGAATTGATGTGCTGGTGAACAACGCCGGTATTCCCAAACGAAGGTGGGCTTGGGAACACCGGCCAGATGAGATCTCGGATGTGTTGAGAATTAACCTTGAGTCTCCGATTCGACTGACGTTGGGCTTGTTGGATTCACTCGCTAACAACAGCGGCCAGATTGTGTTTGTCGGGTCTGTGGCGGCGAGGCTCAGTCCGCCGGCTGAGGCTGTCTACGCATCCTCGAAGGCTGCCATTACCGCTTTTGCGGAATGCCTGCGCGTCGACCTTTCAATAGCCGGAACCCCAATCGGGGTTCACGTGTTACAACCCGGTGTGCTCGATACCGAGCTTTTTGCCCATCCAGATAACGACTCTTCGTTGTCAGATATCGAGGCGCTACCAGCATCTGCAATCCTTCAACCCTTGATCGACCTGCTCGGGTCCAACATGGTCGAGGCATTCGTGCCTGACTGGTTTACAGACTTGCCGCCGGTAAAGACCGGTGACCCAGAAGGGTTCCTCCAGGGAGCAGCCGAATACACGCTGCAGCGCCTTTCGGACCTTGGTATGACACCGCCTGTCGGCCCGGGCGCTACCAAGTGAGCGCCGCACATCCGCTCTCCATGCTGAGCGCCGAAGAGGTGCTCATTGCGAAACAGGTAACTACTCAGGCTGGAGACCTAGGGGAGGGGGCCGTAGTTGTCCACGTGATTCTGGTGGAGCCTTCAAAGGAATCGCTGGCCGCTTGGAGCCAAGGTGACCCTGTCTTGCGAACAGTCAAGATGCTGGTCTTGCCGGGGGCTGAACTCACGATGATCGAGCTGCACATCTCTGTTTCTGAGGAGCGGGTGCTGGAACGCAAGCTCATTGAGGGCATGCGGCCGGCGTTGTTGATGGGCGAGTCGTTCATTGCCATGTTGGCCTGCAAGGAACACCCGGATTACATCGCAGCGATGGCTCGTCGCGGGATCGTCGACTTGGAGCATGTGCAGATTGATCCTTGGCCGGCTGGTGCTTTTGGGTTTGCAGCCGAAGAAGGTCGACGAATCGCGCGCTGCATCAGCTTTGTTCGACTTACTGCCGATGACAACGGCTACGCGCGTCCCGTAGAGGGACTGCTGGTCCACGTTGATCTTGGCACTGGAGAAGTAATCGAAGTCATCGATCACGCTCAGCTTGACGGAGTTGATCCCATCCCGGTCCCGCAGACTCCTGCACGCTACGGCCCCGATGATGTTGGGCCATTGCGGACTGACTTGAAGCCAATCTCCATCACGCAGCCAGAGGGTGCGAGCTTCACCGTTGAAGACAACTTGGTCTCTTGGCAGAAGTGGTCTCTGCGAATTGGGTGGGACCCGTATGAGGGTCTGGTTTTGCATGACCTCGGTTACTTCGACAGCGGTCGGGTTCGAAAGATCCTGCATCGCGCCTCGATCTCGGAGATGGTGGTTCCTTACGGTGACCCCGGTCCGGTGCAGGGTTGGAAGAACGCATTTGATGCCGGCGAATGGGGCCTTGGCCGCATGACGCAATCGCTCACACTGGGCTGTGATTGTTTGGGCGAGATCTACTACATGGATGCAACGATGGCTACCGAACAAGGCGACGCCTGGGTGGTGCCAAATGCGATCTGTATGCACGAAGAGGATTATGGAATTGGCTGGAAGCACGTTGATTTGCTGACTGGTAGACACGAGGTTCGCCGCAGCCGACGCTTGGTGATTAGCCATATCGCAACGGTCGGAAACTACGAGTACGGCTTCTTCTGGTATCTCTACTTAGACGGCAATATCCAGATGGAGGCCAAGCTGACCGGCATCATGTCGAGTCAGGGGCTGCCTGATTCTGAGCCTCACCCGTTCGCCGGGCGGATCGCATCTGGTGTGGTGGCGCCTGTGCATCAGCATCTGTTCTGCGCTCGGTTGGATTTCGATGTTGACGGAGAAGAGAACCGAGTTGAGGAAGTCCATGTCGAGACCATGCCGGCCGGCCCGGATAACCCGTGGGGGAATGGGTTCGCTGCTCACGCGCAGTTGCTCGAGCGCGAGTCTGGTGCGAAATGGCAGACCGACTCAGCCTCGAGTCGTAGTTGGCGAGTAACAAATCCTGGTGTGCTCAACGGCCTCAACCGGCCGGTCGGATACAAGTTGGTTCCCACGATGTCGACCCCAACCTTGATGGCTCGGCCGGAGTCTTCGGTTGCCAGAAGAGCCGGATTCGCTCAGCACAATCTCTGGGTGACTCCGTTTGACTCTGAGGAACTGCGCGCTGCGGGCGAGTTCCCAAATCAGCATGAGGGTGGGGCGGGGCTGCCGGAATGGACGGCCGCCGACCGAGAGATTGTGGATACCGACATTGTGCTCTGGTACACGTTCGGTATCACTCACATTCCCCGACCCGAGGACTGGCCAGTCATGCCAGTCGAGTACACCGGTTTCATGTTGATGCCGTACGGATTCTTTGATCGCAACCCTGCTCTGGATGTGCCACCCTCACCACCCGGCCACTGTGCACCTGGCAACGGTGCACCTGGCCACTGTGGCTGAGCGGCACTCTTTGGCTGTGATCTAGCGGTAGTCGAATGCCACTTTGATCGCTCCGGTTTCGCCCTGATGAACAATGGCAGTGAAGGCTTCTCGCCACTCTTCCAGT
>WLLG01000152.1 GCA_009700815.1 Actinomycetota bacterium | reverse complement strand
CTCGCTGATTGGCTGTGGCGTACTCACCGGAGTCGGTGCAGTATTCAACCGGGCCAAGGTTTCCCACGGCGAGTCAGTGGTGGTAATCGGAGTCGGAGGGATCGGACTTAACGCCATTCAAGGAGCAGCGCTCTCTGATGCACTTCCGATCATCGCTGTAGATACCAACCCTGGCAAAGAGGCCTTTGCCAAAGCCTTTGGTGCCACGCATTTCATTTGCCCTGATGGCCCCGATTTCGATCTGGTTGAAGCAGTCAAAGAGATCTGCCCGAATGGCGTGGATTATGTGTTCGAATGCGTTGGGTCAACGGCGCTCATCCGCACCTCGACAGACCTATTGGACTGGGGTGGAACTCTGGTGATGTTGGGGGTTCCCAAGATGGGCTCCGAGGCCAACTTTGTTGTCAACACCATGTACAACGATAAGACGATCATGGGCTGTCGATATGGCTCTGCACGACCGCAATACGACATTCCCCTGATGGTCAAGTTGTACCAAGCGGGCCGACTCAAGCTCGACGAACTGGTATCTGCAACCTACCCAATCGAGGATTTCCAATTGGCGCTTGATGAACTCCACGAGGGCAAACTCGCTCGCGGTGTCTTGACGCTGGCCTGATTGCCCCTCTGATGCCGCTTCCTGGAGATCTGAGCGAACTAGCTGCCCGAGTATCTAATTGGGGCCGATGGGGCGCCGAGGACGAACTCGGCTGCGGGAATCTGCTCACTGAGGTAGCCGCTCAGCGCGGTGCAGCTTCGGTGCGATCAGGCAAGCGGGTATCGCTGGCGATTGATCTACGCGCCGATGGTATTCAAGTTGGTCAGCCCGCACGCCGGTTCAACCCGATCATCCATCACTCATCGCTGAACGAGCGCGACCAGTTCGCTCCGGGCATCTGGGAGGGCACTGATGACTTGCTCATCATGTCAACCTGCGCGGGAACCCATATGGATGCGCTCTGTCATATTTCCTATGACGATCTTTTGTACAACAATTTTCCTAATTCGGTGATCACTGCTTCTGCGGGGGCTACCAAGTTGGGAGCAGAAAAGCTGCCCCAGATTGTGACTCGTGGGGTGTTGTTAGACATTCCGTTCGTCAAGGGGGTCGCTGGTCTAGATGAGATCCACCCGGGGTACGCGATCACTGGCGATGACCTTGATGAGGCGGCTGAAGCGGCCGGCATCACCATCGAATCCGGCGATGTGGTGTGTATTCGCACGGCCGAGATGCGGCATTACCGAGCGGGTGATCGGCAGCGGTATGCCGTCGGAAAAGACTTTCACCTACCGGGGCTCTCGGTGCAGTCAATTGAATGGATGCATCGAAACGATGTGGCGGGTGCATTTACCGATAACTATGCCTATGAGGCCCTGCCTCCGAGCTTGGCTGACTGGTCGGACTGTCTTGCAGTGCACATGATCCAACTTCGGGATATGGGTCTGCTGCAGGGTCAAAACTGGGATTTTGAGGACCTCGCCGTGGCCTGCGCAGATGCCGAGCAATGGAGTTTTCTGCTGCTTGCTGCTCCAGAACCTCTTGTGGGTGCTGCCTCTACACCTGTTGTCCCCGTTGCAGTTTTGTGAGGTCAATCAGCTCTCGAGCCGCAGGCGAACGCCCATGCAGCGCTGCTAGCAATGGCAACAAGTTCAGACTCTCTATGATGGCAAGTCCAGCAGTCGTATACAGGGCAGTCGTATACGTAGTAGTCGTATAGGTAAGGGAATCACAGATGTTGCACGGGCGAACCCTTTGGAAACTGATGGAGCAGCGGGTGAATGCAACCCCGGATGCACTCATGATGGTGGACGAAGATATGCGGACGCTCACGTTTGCAGAGTTCTGGGCCGAGGCGGAACGCGCCGCGGCTGGCCTGCATTCTGCTGGAGTCCGTGCAGGCCACGTTGTCTCTTGGCAGTTACCGACTTGGATTGAATCCCTAGTTCTCGCTGCGGCGCTGAGTCGCCTTGGTGCAATTCAAAACCCAATCTCGCCAGCCTGTAGAGATTCAGAACTCGCCTACATGACTTCTCAGGTGCAAGCACAAGTCCTCGTCGTCCCGTCGATGTGGAAGGGCTTCGACTACGAACAGATGGCAACGGAACTCGCCCAGACCGACGGCTCACTGCGTTTGCTCATCGCTCATGGGGCTCTCCCTCAGGGCGATCCTGCTGTGCTCGAACCGTTAGATGAGGACTCTGTGGAAGACCTGCCCGATCCAAGTTGGATCTTCTTCACTGAGGGGACCGAAGGTCAGAGCAAAGGTGTCATCCACAGTGACCGGTCTCTCATTGCTGCAGCACGAGCCGTGTCGCTGCGGTTTGGTTTGATTGGCAGAGATCGCAATGCTCTGGTTGGAGAGATCTCGCAGATCAGCGGAATGCTCTGGCTCTTTGCGAGTCTACTTTCGGGGTGTTCCAATATTTTGGTTGACTCTTTTCACCCCCAAGAATCCATTGAGGTGCTCTCACGAGAGAACGTCACGCTTGCGGGGTCGGGTTCTGAATTTCATCAGGCCTACGTTGACGCTCAGAAGTCAGTCCTGCATCCTATTTTTGGCGACGTTCGTGCGTTCATCGGCTCGGATTCGAATAAATCAGCTGAGCTAGTCGAAGAGGTGCGAGCCTTATTCGATGTGCCGGTACTCGGCGGCTACGGATTAGTTGAAGCACCCATGCTGACGGTGGCTGACCTGAGTGATTCCCCTAGCGAGCTTGCCTGCACCGATGGAAAGCCGGCAACTGGGGTCGAGGTGCGGTTATTTCGATCCGACAACACAATCGTGGCTGATGATTCCGAAGGGGAGCTTCGAGTTCGCGCTCCGCAAATGATGCTGGGCTATGTGGATAGCACTCACACGGCCGCCGCTTTTGATTCCGATGGGTTTTTGCGGACGGGGGATGTGGGCTGCATGGATGATCGCGGCAACCTACGAATAACTGGGCGAGGAGTCCAGGCTGAGATCAAATCTTCGCTGACCTAGCCGATGGATGCATCTGCAGCGGCTGTTGCGCTGGCAACGTTTCTGGCTGTGTTTCCGGCCGAGCTACCGGACAAATCCATGATGGCCACGCTGGTACTCACCACCCGGTTTGGCCGGCCGCTTCCGGTCTGGTGCGGGGTGGCAGCGGCATTCGCTGTACAAGTCACCCTGGCTGTGCTGCTCGGGGGGTTGATCTCGGCGCTGCCAGATCGCCCGGTGAATGCGGTCGTAGCTTTGCTCTTCGCTGTTGGGGCAGTCCTACTCTGGCGATCAGCAGACGAGGAACACGAAGTCTCCGAGGTCGGCGCTGCTACCAGCTTTTTTGGAATTTCAATCCGGAGTTTTGGACTGATCTTCGTCGCCGAATTCGGCGACCTTACACAGATCACCACTGCGGGAATGGCGGCTCGCACTGGGCAGCCCTTGGCAGTCGCAGTTGGTGCGCTTGCGGCCCTTTGGTTAGTTGCTGCTTTCGCAGCACTCGCAGGTCAACAGCTACTGCGTTACTTACCACTACGCCTAGTTCGTCGCATAGCGGCCGGAATCTTTGCAGTCCTAGCAGTGTGGACTGCTTTGGAAGCATTTTTTGCATGAAGCTCCGCGCCTTCGCCGAGGCTGCCAACTACTTTCGGGGGCTACCTAAATATTTTGTGTGGCTAGTTGCCTATCCGCTCTGTCACTGAAGAGGAGACATATGTTGGCGAAAAAACTTGGTGCTGAGTTTCTTGGCACGTTCCTACTCGTACTCGGAGGTTGCGGTTCGGCAATTTTCGCCGCTCGGGCACTCGCCCCAACCACCGGCAAAGTCGGCATTGGCGGCGTAGATATTGGCGTAACCACCGTCACTGACTTTGGCATTGGCTACCTCGGTGTGAGCTTTGCCTTCGGCCTGACCGTGTTGTGCGGTGCCTATGCCTTTGGCCATGTTTCTGGTGGCCACTTCAACCCGGCAGTCTCCTTTGGGCTTGCCACAGCAAAGCGCTTTGAATGGAAAGACGTTCCCGCCTACGTCATCGTGCAGTCCCTTGGTGCCATTGCTGCGGTTGCAGTGTTGTGGTCAATCCAGACATCCAAGCCAGGTGGGTTCAAAATCGAGCAAGGGTCGTTTGCCTCAAATGCATATGGCCAGCAGAACGGTCGGATCTTTTACAACCTTGCAGGTGCTGCAATTGCAGAAGTTGTCCTTACTGCATTGTTCATCATCGTGATTCTTGGTGTCACCACCAAGGCAGCATCTAAGGCTCAGGCAGCTATTGGCATCGGCCTGATGCTGACGCTGATCCACCTGATTAGCATTCCTATCACCAACACCAGCGTCAACCCCGCTCGCTCGCTCGGCCCAGCCCTATTCGAGGGTGGAACCGCTCTTGGACAACTCTGGCTGTTCATTGTGGCCCCCATTGCTGGCGGTGTGATTGGTGCTTTGATCTGGAAGCTCGCAACCGGTGGCGACGAAGCGCAGACCGGTGAGTCCGAGGCCGAGGGCGTCGAAGTCGCTTAGCATTTTCGTGAATAACCTAGGTGCCCTCTAAGATCTCTCTTCCCGCCAGATCTCAGAGGGCACCGTTTCGGGTGCTCAGCCTCTGACGGGTGTTGGACCGTACGGAGGAAAGAACTCATGGGTATGTTGGACGGCAAAGTTGCCATCGTTACTGGAGCGGGTCACGGCATCGGCCGAGGCCATGCGCTCGAGCTCGCCAAGCACGGCGCAAAGATCGTCATCAATGATCTTGGTGGATCTGTCAAGGGTGAAGGCGTCGGTCGCGACGCAGACCTGACTGTCGAGATCATCAAGGCGCGCGGCGGCGAGGCCGTTGCGAACTATGGCGATGTCTCTGACTATGAGGCCTCGGGAGAGATGATTGCCCAGGCTGTTGACGAGTTCGGTCGCTTAGACATTCTGGTCAACAACGCCGGAATCGTGCGCGACGGATCAATCTTCAACATGACTCCCGAAGATTTTGACGCCGTCATCAAGGTGCACCTTCGCGGTACTTGGGCACCTTGCAAGCACGCTGCTGTTCATTGGCGCAACGTCAACAAAGAGACGGGTGCAAAAGTCAACGGCCGTATCATCAACACGGTCTCAGGTGCTGGTCTGACCGGCAACTTTGGCCAGACCAATTACGCCCCGGCTAAGGCGGCAATTGCCAGCCTGACCCAAACCTTGAGCTTGGAACTGTACAAAATGGGCGTGACTGTCAATGCAGTCGGCCCTGCTGCTGCAACGCGGATTACAGGAACCATGCCGAATGCCCCAGCGGTTATCGAAGCCGATGAGGTCCCCGAGGATGAGTGGAACCGGATGGACCCATCGGTGTCCTCACCACTCGTTGCCTGGCTTGCTTCGGACGAGGCTGATCATGTGACCGGACAGATCATTCGTGCCGTGGCAGAGAACATCATTCTCATGAAGGGCTGGGCTGACGGTCCAACGATCAACAACAACTCCAAGCGTTGGGATGCCACAAAGCTTGGACAACAGCTCGCCACCGATGTGTTCTTCACGAGAACTCCAGGCCTGCGTTACTAGATCAAGCGAGCCATGCAACGGCCCCGTAAAGTCAAGGTGATCTGAACGGGAGTCGTTGTGGCACGAGCCGATGAATCTGAGCCAAAAAAGCGGAGGTCTACGTCGACCTCCGAGTTTGGCGTTGGAAAGCGCGAGGGCCACGACTCGACCGATTTTTATGCAAGGTTTGCTGCACCGCAGGTCTCAGACGAGGACCAGGTCTCAGATGATGAATCACTGCGCGCTATCGACCAGATTTTTGTGGGTTCCGCAGCCAAAATGTCCCAGGTTGCTGACGGTTCAGTTGCCCTCGTAGTCACCTCGCCGCCGTACTTTGCCGGCAAGGCCTATGAGACCGAACTGCAAGCTGACCATGTTCCCGCGACCTATCTGGAGTATCTGCAGATGCTCCGAGAAGTCTTTGCCGAATGTGTTCGCACGCTCGAACCAGGCGGGCGCATAGCTGTCAATGTGGCGAATCTGGGCAGGCGGCCCTACCGGTCTTTGTCCGGTGATATCACCGCTATTTTGCAAGACGACTTGCGACTCCTTCTTCGTGGTGAGGTCGTTTGGGTGAAGCAGCGTG
>WLLG01000151.1 GCA_009700815.1 Actinomycetota bacterium | reverse complement strand
GTGGGCTTCAATCCTCATCAAAAGACTCGCAAATCTGCTTGGGACTACCTCTTTGTAGCCTCGGCTCTGCTTGTGGCTGCCGGCTTGCTGGTCTGGGCGTTTCTCGGGTGATGGCGCAATTGGCTCTGAGCCGTGGTTGATTTTACGGCAACTGCCGACTGCGAGGTTCGGCGGATTCAGCCATATGAGGCTCACAAGCAGTACACCTGTCCCGGCTGCAACAGAGATATTCCAGCGGGCATGGGCCACCTGGTGGCAGTTCCGATCGAAGCCCCAGACCTGAGGCGACATTGGCATCGGGGCTGCTGGGAACGTCGATTGACGCACTACCCGCGGCGCTGAATTCGCGGCGCTGAATTCAGAGTCCCCGATCTAGAGGGCCGAGATGACCACCTGAATTTTCGTACCCATTACTCCTGCGACATCGAATCGCACTGAATCGGGTTTGAACGGAGCCTCGTCCCGCAGCCATTGCGCTGCGAGTCTGCGGAGTTTGCGCTGCTTGGCAGGACCTACGGCCTCTAGGGGTGTTCCGTAACGCTCTGAAGATCTGGTCTTTACTTCGCAGATGACAACATTGCGTCCCTTGGCCAAGATGATGTCGAGTTCGCCCGATCTGCAACGCCAGTTACGTTCAAGCACGCAGTAGCCGCGGTCCAAATACCACTGCGTTACAAGATTCTCACCGTAGGCACCCAGCTTGCGTGGGTCGAATCTAGAGGTTGACATCTGTTCCCTATTCCCTGTTCGCTGTGCCCGATCCGCGTTTGAACGCAAGGGGCATGAGTTAGGGGGAAGGAAATACCGCTACTAGATCTCGATCACGGCACGCAGACAACTGCAGCCGTACTGAAGGAATTGGAAGGCCAGGAACAAGAACCCGACGAAGCGGAACTCAGTCGCGCAATTCTTTGATCTTCGCAGCCTTACCGATGCGATCACGCTGGTAGTAGAGCTTTGCCCGACGAACGTCACCACGGGACATGCGCTCGATCTTGTCGATGATGGGAGAGTGCACGGGGAAGGTGCGCTCAACTCCGACGCCATAGGAGACCTTGCGCACAGTGAAAGTCTCGTGAATTCCGCTGCCTTGGCGACGAATCACAGCACCCTGAAAGAGCTGCGTGCGCTCTTTGTTGCCTTCGATCACCTTTACGTGAACCTTGAGAGTATCGCCGGGGGCGAATTCGGGGATGTCCTCACGGAGGTTGGGGTGATCGATGAAGTCGGTGGGATTCATGTCTGGTCTCCTAGAACAGCGCTGCGGGTCTGCAGCACCGGAATTGCCAAGATGGACATGATAGTAGCTGTTAGCGAACAGAAGAAAATGGGGAGCACACCCCGGTGCAATGAACCGGGATTAGTCAGACTCTTCTGCAGTCCAGCGCGGCAGGCCCTCAGCCTCTGACTCAAACTCATTCATGAGTAACCGCTCGCGTTCACTGAGTCCACCCCGTGCCTGAATCAGGTCGGGCCGAACCAGTTGGGTTTTCCAAAGCGCTTGGGCCTCTCGCCACCGGCCAACACGAGCGTGGTCTCCAGACAGCAGTACTGCCGGCACGGCCATGTCCCGGAACTCTGCGGGTCTGGTGTACTGAGGATGCTCAAGGAGTCCGGAAGAAAACGACTCCTCTTGGGCAGAATCCGCATTACCCATGACACCCGGGATAAGTCGACCCACGGCCTCCATTACGACCATGGCCGCAACCTCGCCACCCGAGAGCACAAAGTCGCCGATCGAGAGTTCATCATCGACTAGGTGCTTGCGGACCCGATGGTCAATCCCCTCATATCGGCCGCACAGCAGCGAAAACCCGCCGCAGTTCGCCAACTCCTGAGCGCAGGCTTGGTCGAGTGGCCGCCCGCCGGGCCCAAGCAAAAAGAGCGGACGCGGTGGCTGCTCTTTTTCTACCGTGTCAAAGATCGGGCCAGCCTTCAGCACCATGCCCGCACCTCCACCAAAGGGAGAATCATCCACCGTGCGATGAACATCTTGGGTTGCGGCTCGAAGGTCATGCACCCGCAGATCTAACAACCCGTCAGCGGCAGCGCGCCCGATCAGGCTGTGTGCCCCAAACTCCGAAATCATCTCGGGGAAGATCGTCAGAACATCGATGCGCATAGGAGCCTCCGAGCAGCGATACAAGCCTCATCAACACAAGGGATCATGAGTCGAGCAGTTCGAACAACCCGTCAGGAGTATCGACGAGGAGAACCCCGTCCACTGGTCCACCCAGGGCAAAGACCACTGGAACCAAGATCCCTGATTCAAGCACTAGTAAGTCCGCCGCAGGGTTGTCCATGACTGACTCGATGCGCCCACGGTTTGTGCCATCTGTGGTCTGCACCATGCACCCAATGAGTTCGTGCACCCACATCCCCTCGGGGTCGCTAATAGGAGCAGCGCTCAGAACGGTTCCGCGAGCCTGCTCCGCAGCCTCCCGGGTGGTGCACCCTTGGAACTGAACAATCCAGCGGTCTTGGTGTTTACGAGAACTGACCACAGTCAGGGGCCCGCGGTCGGACTCGAGTTTCGACCCTGGGGCAACGCGCTCAGTGCGATCAGAACTTAGATAGACGACGACTTCGCCGCGCAGGCCGTGAGCTTTGGTGATTCGACCTACCTCAAGCAGGCCACCGCCATCGGAGCTTGCCGCGCCCGAAGTTGGCATGGGGGAACTCAGTCGACAAACTCGACGTCGATTTCGACGCCATCTCGTGCTGCTGCAGCGCGAGTCACGATGCGAATGGCAGATGCCATGCGTCCACGCTTTCCGATGATACGTCCCATGTCACCTTGGGCCACATACAGATTCAGTCTGGGATGTGATGGCCCATCTACGACTTCGACTCGAACGCTGTCGGGAGTCTCTACGAGTGACCGAGCGATGTGCTCCAACACTGCAGTTGCCTGAACAGGTCGCGCACCGCTGCCTGCAGGGTCCTGCTGATTGGCGGAATCCTCGGATGCGAGGTCTTCCTCGCTCACTTGCTCGCCTTCGATGCCTGGAACTCATCCCATGCACCAGAAATAACGAGGAGTTTTTGAACACGCTCCGAGGGCTGCGCGCCCTTCTTCAGCCACTCGATGGCCTTTTCGTTATCAACCGTGATTGCCGATGGCTCACGACGAGGGTCGTAGGTTCCAACGATCTCTAGGTACTTGCCATCACGAGGTGAGCGGGCATCTGCTGCAACGATGCGGTACGAAGGTTGCTTCTTCTTGCCTACCCGCGTGAGGCGGAGTCGAACTGCCACGATGTGTAACTTCTTTCAGTCTGGTTCTTCGGTGGTGACGCCCCCACGGGAGTGCGAGAACGTCACAAGTGATTCTTCTTGGTGCAGCAGAACGACCTGCAACACCCTCAGCCCGAAACGGGCGACTACATATGATGGTCGGAGCAGGGTGCCTTGGGCAAGCTCAGAGAGCGTTTGTCATTCTGAGTTTGGGGTTCGTGCCCGCTGCAGCATGCAATCAAGGCAAGTTATCGGAGCCGCTCGAGCCTGCACGGTTGGGCAGTTGCGCCTCCATCTCCTCGAGGGTTGGCAGCGCAAATGCCTTCTTATCAATCTGTACCGGGCCCTTGGCGGTCACTCTTCCTCCGCCCTTCTTTCCCTTCTTCGCCTTCTTGGCCTTGCGCTTGGCAAATTTATTTCCACCCATCTGCTGCATCATCTGACGCATCTGCTTGAACTGATTGACAAGCTGTGTCACATCAGTTGCAGAGGAACCAGAACCCTTTGCAATTCTGTCGCGGCGAGAGTTATCAATGATTTCAGGCTTCATTCGCTCGGCCGGAGTCATCGACTTGATGATGCCTTCCACCCGGGCGATTTGCCGATCGTCAATCTCTACGTCGCGAACCTCTTTGGGCACTCCGGGCAACATGGCCATCACGCCAGAGAGAGGGCCCATCTTTTTGAGCGCCTGCATCTGGTCGAGGAAGTCATCAAGCGTGAACGAGCCGTCCATGAGACGGGCAGCGGCCTCTTCAGCCTGGTCTTGTTCGAATGCGCCCTCGGCCTTTTCGATCAAGGTGGCAAGGTCACCCTCGCCGAGGATTCGACCCGCCAGACGATCAGGATGAAACAGGTCAAAGTCTTCGAGTTTCTCGCCAGTAGATGCGAACGCAATTGGTCTGCCGACTACCTCTTTGACTGACAGTGCTGCTCCACCGCGTGCATCGCCATCCAGCTTGGTCAGAATCACACCGTCGAGTTCGAGGGTGGCGTGGAACGACTCAGCAACAGCCACGGCGTCTTGGCCTGTCATGGCATCAACAACCAAGAAGGTGTAGTCCGGCTGCACCTCATCGGAGATCTGCCTCACCTGCGTCATCAACTCGGCATCGATTGCGAGGCGACCCGCAGTATCGACAATGAGGACATCTCGTCCCAAGCGACGTGCCTCTGCAACGGCCGCTCGGGCAACGTCCACTGGATCACCTACGCCAGAGAGGACCACCTCATCGGTAGCAGAGAACACCGGCACATCAATCTGAGCGGCCAGAGTGCGCAGCTGAGCCACTGCGGCGGGCCGCTGCAAGTCGGCACCCACCAACATGGGGTTGCGCCCTTGTGCTTTGAACCACTTTGCCAGCTTGGCCGAGTTGGTGGTTTTACCGGAGCCCTGGAGGCCAGCCATCAACACCACAGTGGGCGGCTTGGATGCGTAGGTGATGCGGAGGGTCTCGCCGCCCAAGGTTTGGGTGAGTTCTTCGAGGACGATCTTCTTGACCTGTAGCGCCGGGTTGAGCGAAAGGGAAAGGTCTTCCCCTACGGCACGCTCGCGAATGCGTTCTTGCATCGCCTTGACTACGGCCAGGTTGACGTCAGCCTCGAGCAACGCCATGCGGATTTCCCGCAGCACCTCGTCTACATCTGCTTCAGAAAGTCGACCCTTCCCACGAAGCCGAGTAAAAATTCCATCAAATCGATCGCTGAGTGACTCAAACATTTGGCCCTCATGCTACCGGTCCCGGACTGGTTGACTCCAACGCTCAGTCTTGGGCAAAGAGGGCGTCGACAAACTCATCTGAGTTGAAGTCCACAAGGTCCACTGCAGTCTCGCCGAGTCCGACCAGTTTCACGGGAATCCCGAGCTCAGAACGGATTGCAAAAACAATGCCACCTTTGGCTGATCCATCCAGCTTGGTCAGAACTACGCCGGTGACCTCGGTGGCCTCAGTGAACTGACGTGCTTGTTGTAGGCCGTTCTGGCCTGTGGTGGCATCAAGTACTAGAAGGACCTCGGTGACCGTGCCCTCACCCTTGTCAGCAACTCTTCGCACCTTCGAAAGTTCTTCCATCAGGTTGGTCTTGTTGTGCAATCGCCCTGCAGTATCGGCCAGGACGATGTCTGCTCCCTTGGCTGCAGCTGAAGCGACGGCATCGAAGATGACTGCCGAGGGGTCTCCGCCTTCTTCGCCTCGGACCAGATCTGCACCGCACCGATCCGCCCAGGTTCCCAGTTGCTCTGCCGCTGCTGCGCGGAAGGTATCGCCAGCTGCCATCACAACCCGATCGCCTTGATCAGTGAGTCGCTTGCCGAGCTTTCCGATCGTGGTGGTTTTGCCAACGCCATTGACCCCAACAAACAGCCAAATTGTGGGGGCAGTCTGGGCGCGAGCCAGAGTGACTGGGCCTGCGAGATCTGCCTTCATCTGATCTTTCACTGCTTCGACAAGTTCGGCCGATGTCGCCAGACCGTTCTCTTTGACGGTAACTCGCACTGCATCAAGCAATTTCTGGCTCGGACCGATTCCTACATCTGCTCGAATCAGTGCCTCTTCAAGTTCGTTCCAACTTTCGGCATCAATTTGGGATCGCGAGAGAACCGACCCAAGGAAACCCGAAAACGTAGAGCGCGCCTTCGCAAGGCGCTCAAGAAAATTTGGGCGCTCATCCTCCGCAGCCTCTTCGGCTACTCGAGCGAGTCTGGCATCTTCGCCCTCCTGCTCGGCCTGTTCAGCCGCTGCAATATTTGCGGCTTCTTCCTCGGGGGTGAGTTCCGGACCAGTAATAGCAACGCTCGAACCCAAGATTCCGGCAACGGGTTCGACCATTTCAATCTCTGGGCCGTCCAAGGAATCTGGGTCTTGGGCTTG
>WLLG01000150.1 GCA_009700815.1 Actinomycetota bacterium | reverse complement strand
GGTCGCCTTTGTGGACTCGGTGTAGTGGGGGCCGTTATCGGCACCATTGCTTTGGTGAATCTGCCCGAGCAACCTTTTCTGATTGTGTTAGCGCTGTCAATCCTGCTGTTTCTCTTTCAGTTCATTCGCAAACCCGAGTTTAGTTTTTCTCCGGCGTTCACTCGACGTTGGTCGCCAGCAGTAGGCCTGCTCGCTGGAGCGATGCAAGGTGCAATCGGTGTGTCGGGCCCGATCGTTGCTACCTGGTTTCATTCGTATCGACTCCCTGCTCGGGCATATATCCATTCGCTGACGTTCATGTTCGGCGTGACGGGAGCCGTGCAGCTAGTAATCCTGCTGGGTCAAGGGCAGATGACCCCGGACAGGCTTGTGGGAGCTGTGGTTGCATCTGTAGCCGTCGCAGTTGCGACGCCAATTGGTTTGCGACTGCGCAAGCGGCTCGCTGGTCCAAGCTTCGAGAAACTCGTGTTGCTCACGCTCGTTGTTTCGGCTGTTGCGCTTATCTTTGACGCGCTGTCCTGAGCCAGCGCTGTCCTGAGTCACCGCTGTCCTGAGTCAGCGCTGTCCTGAGTCACCGCTGTCCCTTTTTTCGAGCCAACCCGGATGGTTTTGGTCGATAGTCGACCAGAACCATCCGGGTTGATGTCTGCAGGTGGCCAGAGAGGGGCGGTTCGTCCTAAGCGGAGCGCTCGCACTCGCCTTGCACTCGCCTTGCACTCGCCGCGGACTCGCCTTGCACTCGCCGCGGACTCGCCTCGCACTCGCCTTGATGGGGTTCAGTGGGGGAGACTGTGCAGCATGAGTCTGCGGATCGGCAATGGATTCGATGTCCACAAGTTTTCTGAGGACCCTGATCGGGTGCTCGTGCTCGGTGGCGTGCGCTTTGATGGTGAGCCTGGGCTACATGGGCATTCAGATGCTGATGTCATTACCCACGCCGTTGGTGAGGCTCTTCTGGGGGCTGCCGGCTTGGGTGATTTGGGCACTCATTTTCCTGATACTGATGAGCGCTGGCGCGGTGCAAACAGCTTGGAATTGCTTGATGAGATTGTTCGAATGCTCCTCGCCGAGAACTGGATTGTCGTGAACGTAGATTGTTCGGTCATTGCCGAGCGGCCCAAGTTGGCCGCTCATCGGGAGCAGATGCAGCAGATTCTGTCCGCACGAGTTGGTGCACCGGTAACCATTAAAGGCAGGCGCGCCGAGGGGATCGGTGGGCTTGGCCGGTCCGAGGGCATCGCATGTTTTGCTTCGGCTCTAATCGAGTCGGCGCGAATCGAGTCGGCCCTGATCGAGTCGGCTGGCTCCGCCTCACAGACTTCACCCGAGGTCGGCAAGTGAGTACCCAGCCAGCACTGACAAACAGCGCTCACCATGAGCGTGCAGCAACAGCTTCGAAGATGACTCAAAACGCAAGAGGAGTACGAGTATGAGCCCAGGTCGGCCGAGCGGTCCTACATCTGGCGGTGCAAGATCTGGCGGGGCTAAATCTGGCGGTGGCAAATCTGGCGCAGGCGCAGGCCGGGGCAGTGCTAAACCCGGCAGCGCAAAATCTGGCGGAGGCGCAGGCCGTGGCGGTCCGAAGTCTGGCGGTCCTAAGTCTGGCGGGGCTAAATCTGGCGGTCCTAAAGCTGGAGCCAAGCGCCGTGGCGCAGCAGTGCCTGTCGTAGCCAAACCAACTTCTACTCGCGGGGCAGCCGGGGCTCGAAGCATTGGCGCTCGAAGTTCCGGCACTCGCACAGGTGGCCGCACAGGTGGTCGCGATGTAGCCCGGCCGGCCAATAAGGATCGTGGTCTTGGCGGCACCCAAGTCGAGGGTCGCCAAGCTGTACGCGAGTTGTTGTTGGCCGGTGAGCGGCGAACCTACGAGATTGTCATCTCGAATGAGATTGAACGCGTCGACATCATTGCGGACATATTGGATTTGGCCGATGAACTACGGGTTCCGGTCACTCATGTCAGTCGAACCAAGCTTGACTCGGTCAGTCATACTGATGCTCCTCAGGGGATCGTCGCCCGAGCGGGTGAAATCTCAGAAACGCCGCTAGAAAACTTGTTTGAGACGGTGGATGGTCAAGCCCCATTCTTGCTAGCTGTAGATGGAGTCACCGACCCCGGCAACCTTGGAGCGCTTCTGCGAATCGCCGAGTGCGCTGGAGTGACGGGGGTGATTTTGCCGAAGCACCGTGCCGTTCATGTCACGCCGACGGTTACAAAGACGGCTGCGGGTGCCATCGAGTACCTGCCCATGGCCCTTGTCGGTGGCTTGCCGACTGCAATCGAAACAATGAAGGCCGCTGGAATCTGGACGGTGGGCCTAGACATGGCCGGAGATACTGCGATTCATAATCTTGAGGTTGCGCAGTCGGGGGTTTGCCTCGTGCTGGGGGCAGAGGGCAAAGGACTGTCTCGCCTTGTTCGGCAGCGCTGCGACCTCACGGCCTCAATCCCTCTACACGGCCGACTCGCCTCGCTGAACGTAGCCTCGGCTGGGGCAGTTGCCTGTTACGAGATTGCTCGTCTCCGCGATATCTAGCTGAGCGATAACTAGCTGAGCAGTAACTAGCTCGGCAGCTAACTAGCTCGGCGCGGCAACAAAGTTGAGTTGATCCATTTCCCAAAAGGCGCGCAGCGCAACAACCTTGCCCGCTTCGTTCACCTTATAGATGGCCACACCGGGTACCTCGGCTCGTGACCCATCAGGAAATTCGGTGGTAATCGTGATGACATTGGCAACCTCTTGCGCGCCAGCGTACGACCCGTGAATGCGCATGCTGACGGGGTTGGGTGCAATCACCGTGTCCCAAAAGGCGGCAATTGCTTCGGTTCCGTGATGGCCCAGACCTGATTCATCAAAAGCCGAGGGACCAACTGGGTCTTGCACCACTGCGTCCTCGGTAAACAGGGCGAGCCATGCCGCACGGTCCTGGTTTTGTACAGCAGTTCGGGATCGCAGCGATGCTGCACGAGCGGAAAGGTCTCCGTCTTCTGCAACCGTTGAATCAGAAATCTCAAACATGGGTCCCCTTGGTTCCTTGCTCTGGCTACTAATTGCAGCAAACTGCCGCGTTCCCGCTGCGATGAAAAGCTACTCCTCCTGCCAAGGGCTTCCAAGGCTTGGAATTGCTTAAGCAAACAGGTGCTGCGGATGCAAAGATAAAGCCATGAATCCTGATGAACTTCTCGCAGAGGCTTGCCCACAGATTAGAGACCTTGGATGGGCGCACTATTTCGTTGCCGAGACCATGAATCAGGGCACCGAGATTGGCCTTGACGGCTTCAAGTTTTATTTTCTTGGGCGAGGTGGCGTGCTCGGCGATGTTGATGCGTCCATGGTGCAGGCGGCATTTGGATATTTTGAGCCAACGGTTCTTGCCGACGCGTGGAATGCGGGCAGCGAGATTGTTTCTCCGACTGTGGCCGCGGCCGCGTTTTGGGAATGCGCTGCCGAACTTGGTCGGCGCAAGCTGACAGGTGTTGAGGGCCTTGATGCCTTTGTCGC
This sequence comes from Actinomycetota bacterium, assembly GCA_009700815.1. GTDB lineage: Bacteria > Actinomycetota > Acidimicrobiia > Acidimicrobiales > Microtrichaceae > IMCC26207. Next base: position 2,615 of record WLLG01000150.1, on the reverse strand, counting down.
TGCGGCTGACATCGTCAACGATGCTGCTGACCCAACTGCGCTCACCCTCTACGCAGGGGCACGCCGTATGCCTTTAGCTGAAGATGCGCCCGCTAGAGCAATGCAGTTGATCTCGTTGCTGCGAGAGTTTCGCGGCAGTGCACACCTGCTTGCTCTGCGAGCAGTGGGACTTGACTCAGTAGTTGCGCACGCAATCTCACGACCTAATGACATGGCCATGTTTGGATGGGCCGATGATGCTGCGGGAGAGATCTCGGATGGCCAGCGTGAGCAGCGTGAAGAGGCCGAATTACTGACCGATGAAATCGTATTGCCGGCCTATCTAGCACTTGACGAAGCTGGCCAAGAGGCATTCCTGAGCGGACTCAGCCGTATCGGCCCGCTGCTCACTGCGCCATGACCTCATGAAGCGTTCTTCTGGTGGCCGCAAAGTTCTGGCTTGGGTCTTGCGAGTGGTGCTGCTGCTCGGGCTTCTAGCTGTTCTCTTCGCGAAACCGATTTCCTCCACGGGTGATCAGGTGAGAGACACGGCGACTATCACCAACTACGAAGCTTCTATGGTCCTGTCCAAGACCGGGGACCTCCGTACCCAGGAAGTCATCACAACCGAGATGCCAGCAAACAAACATGGCATCTTTCGAATTTTTGATACTGCTGACCCACGCCGAGACAATGTCGAGCACCCAGTCACGATTGAGTCGATCTCTCGTGATGGCCGACAAGAGCCCTACACAATGATCGATGGTGCTGCTGGCACCGAAACTGCGCGGATCGGCGATCCAAACGTCACGTTGATTCCAGGAGAGCACACGTATCAGATCGATTCGAGTACCACCGGAGCGCTCGAGCCCGGCCCAGACGGCGAGACCTTGTGGTGGTGGGATGTCGTTGGCCAAGGCTGGCAGATGCCTATGCAGGCTGTGAGCATCTCGGCCGAGTTGCCCACAAAACCGGATAAGGCCGAGTGCGTTCAGGGTAGGGATACGCCCTGCACCGCGAGCATCGAAGGAACGAGTTTGCGGATCCAAACGGGACCGATCGATGCGTTTACACCAGTCACGGTGCGGGTCTCATTCCCGAGTAATGCCCTGCCGCCTCCGCCCGCCGGCAGTAATGACTCAGGTTTGGTTGCGCTCACCATTGCTCTGTCGGTGATCGCAGCGATGCTTGCGGCCGGCTTGGGTTTCTATCTGATCTCCCGAACTCGTGAAATCGAACCCGGATTCCCAGTTCTCTTTGAGCCACCCGAAGGGGTTTTCCCCGCCTTGGGCGTCAAAGTTCTTGACGAACAGGATTCATCAGAGGCGCTGCAAGCCACGCTGTTTGATCTTGCTGAGCGCGGCTTGTTGCAGCTCGCCGGAGACGATGACACTTGGACGGTCACTTTGATTGCGGACCCAGCCGTCGCACCTCAGTGGCCAGCCGAAACCGCAATGCTGAGGGCGATTGGTCTGACAGCTCAGGGGCAGAGTTTCGAGGTGTCAAAGTCCAAGGGTTCAGGCGAACAGATTGCGGCGGCCAAGAAGGCACTTCATGCGGCTGTGGGTGAAGCATCGAAGAAGTATCTGATCTCCTCTGGCCACGGAATTGCCGTCGCCGCATTGGGTTGGGTGGCACTAATCGGAAGCTTCTTCCTGATTGGCCGGTACCTCTTTGGCAACAACGCATCTGCGCTGTGGCCGTTACTGAGCGGGCTTGGGGCCTTTGCGCTAGTTGCTCTCGGCATGATGTTCGACCCGGGTGTGCTGACAAAACGAACCGAGGCCGGCCGAGAGGTCTGGTCAAGGACGGGTGGCTTTGCAAGGTTCCTCACCACAGATTCCTCGGAGTCTCGATTTGAAGCAGCCAAACACTTGGACTGGTACCCGAAATACCTGCCTTGGGCGATCGCCCTTGGATCGGCCGAGATCTGGGCGCAGCGCTACGAGGCCCAAGGCCTACAAACCCCCGCAGTCCCATGGATTATCTGGGCGGGAACGGGCCGGGGCTATTCAATGAACGATATGAACGCCTCGTTTAACTCGGCAATCGTTGGGGCTTCTGCCGCCTACGCAGCATCACGGGCAAGTAGCGGGTCTGGCGGCGGGTTCTCTGGCGGGTCTGGCGGTGGCGGTGGCGGTGGGGGTTCCTGGTGAGTTCTGCCCTCGCGATCAGAGTCTTGACCCCATACGGCGACCTAGCCTGTAGTTCATCAGCTCGCTTTCTTGGTGGGCATCCCGAAAGAAGGAAATTGCTTTCATGATTCTTATTGCCGTGTTTGTTCTTGTGATTCTCCTCGTGCTTCTCGGGCTGTTCTTTGCTACCGGGCTGAACAAGTTGCGTACCCAGCGGGTTTCAGTGGATGAAGCCTCTGCGGGAGTAGATGTGCAACTCACTCGACGCGCTGAGCTGATACCCAACTTGATCGAGACTGTTCGGGGTTACATGGGTCATGAGCGTGACACACTCGAGGCGGTCACCAAGGCAAGAACCGATGCTCAAACGGCGAGCACCATTGGCGAGAAATCTGCCGCAGATGGTGAGATGCGCCAAGCGCTAGCCAACGTGTTTGCCGTTGCCGAGGGGTACCCAGATCTGAAGGCCTCGGCCAATTTTCAGCAGTTGCAGGGTGAGCT
>WLLG01000015.1 GCA_009700815.1 Actinomycetota bacterium | reverse complement strand
GGACTGCTTTGAGGAGGCCGTCCTTTTGCATGGATTGGAACCACTGAAAGACCTCGGTTGTTGGATCGCTGATGAGTTCTGACTCTGTAGCCAATCCAGAGCGACCGTTGCTGTTGTTGACCACTGGTTGTTCAACGCCAGCGAGAGCCTGCTCGAGGTACCAAGAGTCAACCCGCAAGACGAGTGGTTGCTCAACCCCGGGGATATTTGCCGCTTTGATTTTTTCGGCGGTGGCCCGCAGTTCAGCCAAGGTTTTGGGCAGAGCTGTTGGGGTTGAGTCCACCCCGGCAGCGGCCAAGTGAGCCTGATTGACATAGAGCACGGGCTGGCTCACCGAGAATGCAGCAGGCCAGAGCACATCATCAACGGTGTACCCGCTGATGACAGCAGGGAGGATGTCCTCGTAGATGGCCGCCGCTGCTTCGTCCGCAGCCACGCAATCTTGAGCGGGAACGATGGACTCCGAATCAATCATGAACTGCGTGGTGGTGTCTTCGCTCAGCACAATATCGGGCAGCGAAGCCGGATCGCCGAGAGCGTCTTGGTACTTCTTGAGGAGTTCCTCGTAGCTCCCCTGAGCCTCTACCGAAAGAACAACCTTGGTCTGGCTCTTGTTGTACGAGTCCGCAATGCTTTGAAGAGTCTTTGCAGTCAGTCCGATCCATGCATGCCAAATGGTGATCTTGACTGGCCCGGCGGCATCATCGAGCGCAGCAACGGGGCACAGCGAGGCATCGCCCTTGCTTGTGTTGCCTGACCCAGATTCACCGTCAGAGCTACTGCAGGCCAGCGCGAACAGAGCGAGCACAAGGAGCAGCGCTGCACCGAGTTGTGTTCGATGTTTGGGTCGGACCTGCCGAGGCGCCGAGGAACTGAGCGGGCGAGTGTTGGGCTGATTCTGCATCTGGCAGTTCTCCTGTGCTTGAGGCACCTCAGGGCCGTGTTTGATTCACGGCACCTAGTAGCAAACCACCAAGTTAGTTGCCGGGCGGGCCGCGCATGCAGGTTCTGCGCAAACAGATGGTGAACTCTGCTTGCTAGGACTGACTTTGGGGCTAGCCGGCGACCTCTTTGGCATACGTATCCAGATCTGACTGGAACTTTGTGTTGAACTCTGACAGCGCCGTTGCGGGGTCTTTCCCGCCAAGGACGACACCTTCGAGCATTGTGTGGATTCCAGATCGGTACTGGTTGTACGGCCCGATCACTGGGCCAGGAAAGTCTGGATCCAGGCCGAGCAACTGCTGGTTGGCAACGCCAAGCCACTTGCCGGCTGGGTCGTTGGCAAAATAGTCCACGATGATTGGATCTTCTTGAACTGCAGTGGACACCGGCAAGTACGAGCCTTGCAAGGTCCAATCCACCTGAACTGGAGTTGAGTTGAAGAACTTCATGAAGTCCCAACCTGCGGCGATCTTGGCATCTTCGGGCCCGGCCACTAGGTAGGCGGCCGATCCCCAAACTGTCCCTTGGCCGGCTGCTTTCAAGCCGGGAACTAGCCCGACACCAAGGTCAAGGCCCGCAAGCGCAGCGCTATCTACTGAGCCTGCACCCTCGACTGCGTCGCCGGTATAGGAATTCTGGACGATTGCGTTGACTGTCGTTATGGCCCGTGACCCGTCGATCAGAATCGAGGAACTCTGGTTTCCCATTGCCAAGAACTGGTCGATTCCCGCTGCATACGGGTAGGCCTTGAGGAGGCCGTCCTGTTGCATCCCTTGCATCCAGTCAAGGATTTCGGTGGTGTACTCGTTCTTCATTTCGGATTTCGTTGCACGCCCCTCGTGGCCGTTGCCCTGGTCAACAATTTCTTGCTGTACGCCAGTGAGCCAGTTTTCGGGGTACCAGCCGTACAGTTCCATGACCACTGGGAACTCCACGCCGGGAATCTGTGCGGCCTTGATCTTTTCGGCCGCGGTACGCACTTCGTCCAGAGTGGTGGGAAGTGCTGTTGGGCTTAGCCCTGCTGCAGCTAGGTGAGCATTGTTGACATACATGATGGGCATAGAGACGCCAAAGGCCCCAGGCCAGAGTTGGCCCTGAGAGCTAAAGGCGTTCCTTACAGCCGGGAGGAGTTCCTTGTAGAACTGCCCAGCGGCAGGGTCGGCTGCGATGCAGTCAGCGGCAGGAATGACAGAACCGGAATCAATCATGAATTGCAAGGTGGTGTCCTCGGCGAAGACAAGGTCGGGGAGTGTGGAAGGGTCGCCGAGGCTCTCCTCGTATTTCTTGAGGAGCTCTTCATAGGTACCTTGGGCTTCAACTGAGACCCGCACCTCGGATTGTGACGCGTTATAGGCCGTTGCGGCCTTCTCGAGGGATTCTTTGGTGAGAGCGTTATACGGGTGCCAAACCGTCAGTTCAACTGGCTTGCTAGCCGAATCCAGGGCTTTGACGGGGCAGTTGGCGGGATTCGCCTCTAGCACTGTCGTGCTGCTCTGGTCACTCGTAGCGGATTCGCTCGCTCCGTCGGACCCGCTGCTACATGACACACTGAGAACTGCCAAAACTGCTATCGCAATGGCTGGGCGAATCAGGTTGTTTTTCATAATTCCCTTAGGGGTAGGGGATGGTGTGAGATCCTGCGTAAGAAGTAGTCGGCGTAAAAAGTAATCTGCCAAGTCAGAACAGGGCGACTTACTCAGCCTTTGACTGCTCCGGCAGTCAGGCCACGAACAATTTGCCGCTGGAAGAAGATGAGCAGTGCGAGCAGCGGTAGGGACGCCACGATAGCTGCAGCAAATCCCAAGTTCAGTTCACCTGGGTTTTCTGAGCCGATGGTGCGCAAAGCGACCTGAACTGTTTGCCAAGCTCCGCGATCTGTTGCGAATCGAGGCCACACGTACTGATTCCAAGCACCTAGGAATGCAATAACGATAAAGCTGCCGATAATGGCCTTACTCATGGGCATGGCGACTTTGAACAGAAAGCGCAGATGGCCGTAACCGTCGAGCTCGGAGGCATCACGTAGGTCACGTGGAATGCCAAGAAAGCCTTGGCGAATCAAGAAAATTCCGATTGCCGTAACAAGGAACGGGAAGGTCAAACCAGGGACCGAGTTGAGAAGGTGCAGCTTGCGAATGATTTCCACATTCGCGATCAGGGTGACTTCAATCGGTAGCAGCAGGGTGCCGATGACCAGAACAAAAGCCAGCTTCTTCAAGGGGAATTCAAGAAAGGCAAAGGCATAGGCAGCTAGGACAGAGGTGAGTACTTGCGCAATCACGATCACGAACGTGACCACGAAGGACAGCCCCATTGAGCGCCCCAGGCTCGCTTGGCCGAATGCCCGATTGAATACATCCCACTCAATCGAGACGGGGTACAGAGGTTGGCCTGCAGAGATGTATTTGAGCGGGCTGGACAGTGCACGTAACAACAACATGTAGATCGGGAACAGCACGATCACAGAGAGCGCTGTCAGCACCAGATAGGTGGTGGTGGTGGCGACTGCGTTGCGCAACCCACTGCGCGGCGGCTGTACGGCTTTGTCGTTGTCATAGGGTGCCGGGACGAGCGGGTCAACAATCTTCTCGGCTGTTTGGTTCAAGCGATTCTGCTCGTTCGCCGCTGAGACCGTGGGGTCAGTCGCCATAGTGCACCCGCTTCGACATGATCGAGTATTGCGCCCCGGCCACAATTGCGGTCAGAACAAAAAGGCCAAGAGAGTAGGAGGCTCGAACGCCGAGCGGTCTTATGCCGCGCGGGTCCGCAATCTTGAACAGCAGGGTTTCTGTTGCTCCGCTCGGTCCACCACCGGTCAGAATCTCGATCTGCGCAAAGGCCTGCAGTGCACTGACGACAAGCACGATTCCCAAAAAGAGAAGCGCCGGCGAAATGAGCGGCACGGTGATTCGCCAGAACCTTCGGATTGCTCCGTAGCCATCGAGGGTCGCTGCCTCAATGAGTTCATCCGGGACAGTCTGTAGTGCTGCGAGTACCACGATGAAGGTCAGGCCTAGGTTCTGCCAGACAGAGGAGAGCGAGACGGCAAACAGTGCCGAGGTCGGGTTGCGCAGGCTCAGCCATGGGACATTCTTGAAGTAGCCAATCTCTGGGTTTACCAAGGTGATGAACACCACCGAGGCAACCGCTACTGAGGACGCAACAGTGGAAGAGAAGATCGTCTGAAAGATTTTGATTCCCTTCAGGCGGCGGTGAGTTGAGACAGCGAGCATCACTCCAAGCAGCAACCCCAACGGCACGGTGTACAACATGTAGAGCCCAGAGTGAGTCAGCCCGCTAATGAAGTCGTTGCTTGTCAGTGACGCTTTGAGTTGTTCTAGCCCCACATAGCTAGCCGGTTTGTTTCGGAATCTTGATTGCGTATGTGTGGCGTACCAGAACAAGCGGTAGAGCGGGTAGTACGCAAATACGCCGAAAATGATCAGGGCCGGAAGCAAGAAGAGATAGGCAAGACCTGCGTCTCGGACCTTGTTGCCGAAGCGTCGAGTCTGAGCCTTGGCAGGGGCTGAAACCGTGGTTACCTGCGCTGACTCACCTTGTACTTGTTCGGTGGGGTTGAGCGGTGATGTGTTCAATTGAGTCGCTCAGTCGAGACGGGGTCGAACAAGTGCACTTCAGCGGGGTCAGCATGCAAAGACACTGCTTGACCAATGGCTAGGGGAGGGGCATCGTTCGGCTGGCGAACGGTCATCTGGGTGGCACCAACTGTACAAATCACATGACGCTCATGGCCCAGCAACTCAATGTTTTGGATTGTTGCTCGTACTGCACCGGGTGCATCGACTGGGTCCGTCGCATGCAGGTGTTCCGGGCGGATTCCCAAGACCAATTCCGTACCGGGTTGGGCCGAGCCGGGGTGGCCGATCGCCAGAGTTCCCTCGGCTGTCAGCACTGAAGCCGCTGCATTCTCGGTGGCCCCTTGAAGTGTGCCGAGAATGGTGTTCATAGGTGGGCTGCCAATAAAGCTGGCTACAAACAAGTTGGCAGGCTTCTCGTAGACATCCTGTGGGGCGCCCACCTGTTGGATTCTTCCGTCACTAATGACAGCAATTCGATCGGCCATGGTCATGGCTTCGACTTGGTCGTGGGTGACGTAGACGAAGGTGGTTCCCAAGCGACGGTGCAGGTCCACGAGTTCGAGGCGAGTCTGGGTGCGCAGCTTGGCGTCGAGGTTGGAGAGCGGTTCATCCATCAAGAACACCTCGGGGCGTCGCACAATGGCTCGGGCCAAGGCCACCCGCTGCCGTTGACCACCCGAGAGTTCTCCAGGCTTGCGGGCGAGGTACTCGGTTAGGCCAAGGGTTTCGGCTGCCTCGTGGACTCGCCGGGTGCGCTCGGTTGCATCTACCTTCGCCCGCTTATTTGCAACGAGGGGCGATTCAATATTCTTCTCGACTGACATATGGGGATAGAGCGCGTAGCTCTGAAAGACCATCGCTATGTCTCGCTCGCGGGGCGGAATATGGTTCACGACTCGCTCGCCAATGGTCAGGATTCCACTCGAAATCTCTTCGAGTCCTGCGATCATTCGCAGTGCCGTTGACTTGCCGCAACCTGACGGTCCGAGCAACACCATGAACTCACCGTCGGCAATCTGCAACGAGAACTCGTCAACAGCAACGGTGTCTCCAAATTTTTTGGTGACTTGGTCAAAGGCGACAGCGCTCATGAGTCTCAGCCTTGCATGTTGTTGCGGAAACGTGACGGGGTGGGGACGAGTCGTACAGGAGCAGTACTCCTGAACAGCCCTACTTCTACACCAAGCTAGATCCAAGCCGAGCGGGAGTTGGCCACCTTAGGAATTGTTCACTCAATAATTACTCTGCCCTGTCGAATGGAGTGCAGAACCTGAGTGATATTTTCCGAGATCTGATCGGCGCCAAGGCGCCGAAGCGTCCGAAGTACTGCATCGGGGTCTGGAATCGCACTCGTCACCCAACGACCAAACATGGTTGCGTCCATCCACTCTGCTTCTTCTGGTGCAAGAGCCGTCGCTTGAAATTCCCCAACTGCCGCTCGCTGTCGCATGCGCTCCCAATTGAGTTGGCCCGCAGCGCGAAACGTGGCCTCGGTAATGGTCTCGATTGAGGGTGCAACGGGGCCGAGCCCTGGCTCTCCCGGTTCGCCGGGGTGAAGTGCAACGGCTGAGTCCCAGTCGAGATCGTCCAGACTCATGGCCCTCTGCAGAAGATCGTTCAGCCACAGTCCGACTACGAGTTCCCCTAAGCAGGGAGCAGTTCCGAGCGAGGGGAGGCCGAGCATGCGATGAAGGCAGTCGGTCAGAAGCCCCTGAGCGGGATGTATTGGATCTTCGGTGGATTCGGGGAGTGACTGCTCCGAGAGTGTGTTGCCCAGTGGCTCAGTCAACATGTTTCCGTCAATGAAGAGTTGGGTGCAGGTTTCGCCTGAGCGGGTCACGACAACGCGGACTCGCGCATCGATGCTGAGTACCTCGTGCGTTTCTGGGTGAGTCGCCCTACCGCTGAGCAAGATGCCAACTGCCTGCCAGGAATCAGGCAAATACATGCCGAAGAGTCCGGCCCCGGGAGTGCGGGAATCTTCTGGAAAGGGCGCAACGTGCACACTCAGGAACTCAGGGTTGGGCTCGAATCCATACAGCATGAATTCTTCCTCAAGCGAGATCAACTCGATGTAATCGCGTGCGCTTGCCATATTGCCAAGCTGGTGAATGCTGGATCGGTGCATGGGTCCTCTAGAGATGCCGATGTTCGAGGCCCATGGGGTGGGTCTAACCCTGCAGAGCCAGCCTGACAGAAATCGCTGCCAAGCTGAAGTGCTGGAAGGGGGGAGGAGTCCCCGCACGGTTACCGATTGACCCTGTGAGGCGCGATCGAGCTTGTGAGCAGTCAGCGCGCAGGCACAAGATGATCGCAAGACTCGTACGCGAGCGGCATGCGTCGCGCCACGAGTTCTCGGGCGAGGCGCGCATCGCTAGCTACGTATTCCTGCATTTCACGATCGCTGAGTAAGTGGATCTGAGTGCGATCAACCTCGACTGGTTCTAATCCGAGCATGCGGGACAGGGACTTCAGACCGCAGGAGATCTTGAATTGTCGGCCCAAGTCTGAGCGGTAGAGCTGATAGCCATCTAGATGGCGGTGCTCGCCCCAGCTGCAGGTGTAGGGACGATGGTGGCGGCCCCTTGACCAACCCGTGGGCTCAAGCGGCCCAAACCGCAGCCCCAGCGGCACTCCGCCCCGGGCGGCGCGCTCTGCGATGAATGGCATGTCGAAGGAGTTGCCATTCCAAGTGATGAGCACCCCTGGACTGAGAGAGGAAATGAGTTCCTCGAGGTCCCTCAGAATGTTCAGTTCCTCACCGAGCAGAACGAAGTCTTCTTCGTCTGTTGACACCGCCACTGCGACGATAGCGGCCACTCTGGCATCGAGACCGTTGATGGTTGTGTCGGTCTCTATGTCTAGGCCGTACCACTGTGAGGGTGGGGGAGCGCTCATGAGGACCATGGTAGAGGTGCACTGAGACACGGAACTCTTCCTCCTCTCTCAGGGTATTGCCCTAGGCAGCAAGAGTCGGCCCGGTACGATCTGAGCTGCAAACCACTCTGGAGCTTCTGTGCCACGTCATCTGATAACTAGTGCCCTGCCATATATCAACGGCGTGAAGCACCTTGGAAACTTGGTGGGGTCGATGCTGCCCGCCGACGTGTATGCGCGTTACCTGCGGCAATCGGGTGAAGAAGTGCTCTTTGTTTGCGCGACGGACGAGCACGGGACGCCAGCCGAACTGGCAGCTGCCGCCGCAGGCCAAGCAGTAGATGAGTATTGCGCCGAACAGCACGAGGTGCAGCGAGAACTCTGCGAACAGTTCGGGCTGTCTTGGGACTGGTTTGGCCGCACCTCTCGGCCGCAGAACTATGAACTGACCAACCACTTCGCCCGCAGGCTGCGCTCAGAGGGGTTCTGCGAAATCCGAGCTACTGAACAGGTCTATTCGCTGACAGATCAACGGTTCTTGCCCGATCGATATGTGGTGGGAACCTGCCCAAATTGTGGTTACGAACGGGCAAGGGGTGATCAGTGCGAGAACTGCGGTAAGCCTCTCGAACCAGTTGATCTGATCGACCCTAGGTCTGCCATCTCCGGATCAGCAGATCTTGAAGTACGCAGTAGTAACCATGTATTCCTGCGGCAAGAAGCTCTAGCTGATCGCATTCGCGAGTGGGTTGATACTAAAGACTCATGGCCGTCTCAGACCCGCTCCATTGCATACAAATGGCTCGATGAGGGTTTGCGTGACAGAGGGATTACCAGAGACTTGGCCTGGGGTATCCCCGTTGATCCGGATGACTTCCCAGAGGTTGCCGGCAAGGTTTGGTACGTCTGGTTTGATGCCCCGATTGGCTACTTGGCTGCTGTTCGCGAATGGGCCGATGCAGGGTGCGGTGGTGACGACCCACAAGCCGAGTTTGACTCTTGGTGGCGACTCGATTCTGGCGCCGACCAGGTGGAGTACACCCAGTTCATGGGCAAGGACAACGTTCCGTTCCATACCCTGAGCTTTCCCGCCACGCTTTTGGGGTCGGGCGAGCCTTGGAAGTTGGTGGATAGGCTGAAGTCCTTTAATTGGCTGACCTACTACGGCGGTAAGTTCTCAACCTCGGACCACCGGGGAGTCTTTATGTCGGATGCGCTTGAGTTGCTTCCCGCTGATTACTGGCGCTGGTACCTGATGTCCAACGCTCCAGAGTCGGACGACTCAAGCTTTACCTGGGAGTTGTTTGGATCGGCAGTAAACAAAGAACTCGTCGGCACCTTTGGAAACCTAGTGAACCGAACTGTCACCCAAGTTGAGCGCCACTTCGAGAGTTGCGTGCCGGGTGGCGGAGAACCCGAAACGGAAGAGGCCGAGCTTTCAGCGGCAGTCCAGCAACGACTCGAGGAGTACTTGGGGTTCCTTGATGCGCTTGAGTTCAGAAAAGCTGCTGCTTCGCTCCGAGCATTGTGGTCACTCGGAAACGTCTACCTCGAGACTCGTGAGCCTTGGAAGACCATCAAGGTTGACCCGGCTAGAACTGCTTGCACCCTTCGAACAGCACTTGAGTTACTAGTCGTATGCGCTGTGGCCTCTGAACCATTTGTTCCTGCTGCCGCTGCCAAATTGCAGGGAGCATTCCCCACTGTGAAATGGGAGGACCTTCGGCTCAAAGCGGACCTCGCAAGTCGGAACCATCTGCAGCCCGGCGATACCGTCAAGTCGCCGGGGTTGCTCTTTGCTAAATTGCCTGCCGAGCAGCTGGAGGAGTGGGAACAGCGCTTTGGGGGAAACTCGAGCGACGGGACAACCGCTGAATCAGACAAGGTAGAGCCGTGAACTTTGCAGCAGCATCCAAGCATCTCGGTAAGCAGGGCGGAAGATTCTTGCTGCTTGCGCTGGTCATCGTTGCAACGGGGATCGGACTCGGCCTTGCCGCCGGCTACCCCGTGAGTCGCATTCAGTTCCAGGACTCCGAGTCGGTGCGCCTTGATCAGGCGAGATTGGCCGGCAAAGTGGACCCTGAGCTTGCGCTCACTGCCCAAAGTGATCTTGCAGTGGGCTGGGAAGCAGGGGACCCAGCGCTGAGCTCATTCGGCCTGCTCGGATCTGATTTTTGTGGAGAGACCGTCGAACTACCCACCGAAGTTTCGCCCAAGGCCACAGCCGTGTTTGCAAAGCCTGCGGACTCCTCCGTTCTGATCTCTGAAGCTGTGAGAGTCGAGGATTGGCAGTCGGCAACTGAATACATAGATTCGGTTGGCAAGGCACTCAGTAAGTGCGATCAGTTCTATCGAACAGACTTGGCAGGAAATCGGCTTCAGGTAGAGATCAAGCCGGGTCCTGGTGATGACCTGATCACTGATCAGGTCTCACGCAGATTTGTTGCAAGCGATGGTTCCAATGTGCAGGTCTGGTCGATGATGGCAATAGGCGACGTCATCGTGGCAACGGATTATCTGGGACCAGCTGCTCCGCAAAAGTCGCTGCTGCGCGATCTTGAGAAGAAGATCCTGCTGCGAGTTGCTCCCGAGAACTTTGCGCTTGGTGGGGCTAGTGCGACGAGCACTCCTTCGACGGTTTCACCCGAAGGGTCACCCACCACGGTCTTAGAAGGCGGTGCGGCTGATGAATCCTCCGGTGATCAGCCAGCAAACAGCGAAAGTTCAACAACGCTTCCGGGCTAGCAGAACGCAACGAATGCAACGCCGGGCAAGAGTGCGCCTGCAGCGCTAGAGCTGCTCGGTGAGCAAGTGAAACTGCTGAGCAAGTGGCACAGAGGCCCACTGACCTAAGCGCTCAAGTCGTTCGAGCTGCTCTCTCCGGAACTGCTGAAGTGGGTCAGCAGCAGCGGACTTGTAGAGATGAGTGGTCTCGATCTGGCTCTCATGGGCTAGTAGAGCATCAATTTGAAGCTGTAGATCTTGCTCAGAAACCGTCTCAGCATGGTTGGGCTGATCGGGTTCGAACAGGAGTAAAGCCTCCGGGCGATGAGGCGTGATTCCGTGCACGAGTTGCTCAGGATGAAAGAAAGGATCGCGGGCCGCCACGATTCCTTCAATGCAGAGCCGGCCGGCGGCAGCGTGATCTGGGTGAAGTCGGTAACGCTTCCACGGGTCATGACCCAAGATGACTTCGGGCTTGAGCCGGCGAATAATTGCAGACACCTGCGCCCGGGTCTCTCGGTCGGAATTGAGTTCGCCATCAATCTTCCCCAGGAACACCACTCCTGTTCCTCCCAAAATGGTTGCCGCTGTGCGCTGTTCCGCCTTGCGTACTTCAACAAGTACAGACTGATCCATGCCTCGGTCCCAAGTTCCCTTCGACCCGTCAGTTAGCACTAAGTGATGCACGGTGCAGCCTGCACGCGCCCACTTTGCAAGCGTGGCTCCGCAATGAAACTCTGCATCGTCGGGGTGCGCAACAATCACTAAAGCCGACTTTGGTGGTGGCAAGTCGATGGTGATCCGTTCGCCTGCTGGCCCAGTGAAAAGTTGCTGTGTGTCCACCCTGTTGCTGTCGTTCATTCTGTTTGCTGCCTTTCAGTCTGCGGGGGCGCCAACGAGAGGTTCCCTGCCGAGATCCTGCCCTGTGCAAGTAGAGGAGAACTCACCTCGAAGCCGTCGGGTACCTGCAAGTCCTCGGGTTCGTCAACATCCCAACTGAGAGAGGCAGACTGCTCGACACGCAGGCTAAGCCCTTGCGCCGTGGCCTCCTGTTGGTGGCGAGCGAATGAACCAGCACCGTATGAAAAGGTAAATCCGCATCCGGTAGGAACCGAGATCACGTTGGTGCCTTGAGAACGTCGATCTGCCACCAGAATTACTTCGGTCGGGTCGGCAAGTGCCAGAGCAGCAAGGTTTCGGGCAAATGGCAGATCCGCATGGCACACAACAACTCGATGCATGCCTTGTGCCTGTAGACGATCAACTGCTTCTTGAACTGCGCCATTGAGGTCCCGCCCGGGAGTCCACTGCACCTTTGCCCCGACTGACTCTGCCCAACTTGCTACCTCCTCATCCTCGCAGACAACAAAGGTTGGAAGCGGCGCCGAGGAACTCACCACAATGCCAGCCATGGCCCGAGCAAGTTCAGCACGCTCAAGATTGCTGAGAACAGAAGCTAGGCGCAGCTTGGCCTGTGAAAACGCTTTGACGGGAATGAGCACACAGGAGGAGGTCGCTGACGGCACTCGCTCAGTGTAGGGACTCGAGGAGGGGCCTGAGCTGCAGCGGAGTCACAGGCTTGGCCAGAGCACAGCAGCAACGGCGCAACCTGGAGCAGTTCGACTCTTCATCCGAAGAACCGTTCGACCTAGAGTCTGGCGGTGGATATTTCTGTAGCAGTCATCGGCGGCGGATCCTGGGGCACCACAGTGGCCCACCTTGCAGCCCACCAAGTTCCGACCGTGTTATGGGCGCGCAGGAGTGAACTCGCAGCCGAGATCAACGAGCAGCATTCCAACGAGCGCTATCTGCCCGGCTATCAACTGCATCCGGCGCTGCGGTCCACGACTGACTTGGCCGAAGCTGTGGAGCAAGCCGATGTGATTGTTATGGGAGTTCCCTCACAAGGGTTTCGCTCTGCTTTAGAACTGGTAGCCCCGCATGTTCGTGCTTGGGTTCCGATCGTCTCGCTGACCAAGGGCCTAGAGCAGGGCACCCGGCTGCGCATGACTCAACTTATTAACGAAGTGCTGCCCGGACATCCAGCTGCAGTTCTGACAGGACCGAATCTTGCCAAGGAAATTCTGGCTGGCCACGCCGCTGCTGCCGTCATTGCTACCCCTGACCCTGTCGTAGCTGATTGTCTGCAACGCATCTTTCATATGAATCTGTTTCGGATTTACACGAATCCTGATGTGATCGGATGTGAGGTAGCCGGCGCGCTCAAGAATGTGATTGCCATCGCAGCAGGAATGGCTGATGGTCTTGGAGCTGGAGACAACACGAAGTCAGCGGTGATCACTCGCGGTCTAGCTGAACTGTCGCGACTCGGTGAAGCGATGGGCGGACAGTTCGCGACCTTTGCCGGGTTGGCTGGAATGGGAGACCTACTTGCTACCTGCATGTCCCAGCAGAGCCGGAATCGCTTTGTGGGCGAGCAACTAGGTCAGGGGCGCAGTATCGACGAGATCATCGCCGATATGAACATGGTGGCCGAGGGAGTCAAGACCAGCCGGGTGGTAATGGAACTCGCTGAGGAATACGGAGTGGAGATGGCGATTGCCTCCGAGGTTTTTGCCGTCTGTCACGAAGGGGCGAGCGCTCAGGATGCCTATCGCGGTTTGATTCGACGCGAATCCAGCGGCCCTGAGTACCCGTCACTCAGTTACTAGTGCGCTAGTAAGCAGTCGAATTTCACGGGTCGAGTTGCAGGACCCGGACTACCTGCTTCTACCCTCTCATGCGTGGCCAACAATACTGACCCTTCTTCTTCCTCCTCTGGAGCCTCTACCGAGCAAAATCCGCTAGATGAATCTCAGGGTGAGAGCGCAGGGTTGCCAGCGAAAAGTAGTGTCGAAACTCCTTCAAGGATTGAGCCTTATGCGCTATCAAGGGCGGCTGCGAATGACTCCAGAATTGTCCGCAACTGGGCGCCTCTAGGAACAGTTGATGCAGGGGCGATTGCTGACTGTGACCCGGCCGGCTTGGTGCAGATGCGCAACGAGACCTGGTGTTTGGACTGGTGGATCGGCGCAGAGGACCGTTGGCACCATCCCAGCATTGATGCTGCTGTTCGCCAGCGTCGAATCGGCGATTCACCTGTTCTTGAAACAGCTATGCGCGTACCCGGCGGCGACATTATCCAGCGCGTCTTTGGAGTCCGAGCCACTTCCGCTGTCTCGGACGGAAGCCTCTGGGATGACTCCGCCGTTATCGTCGAGATTGAGAACTTGACGGCCGTTCCTGTTGCGCTGGCACTCACAATACGGCCGTATCTGTTGGATGGAATTGGGTCGATTACATCACTCGGCTCAGCGGGTTCAGTGATCTCGGTAGATGGAGCAGTGGCCGCAGTGCTCTCCAAATCTGTAGCACGCAGAGTTGTGGGCGAACTTGGCACCGTTGCGACTCGTCTGGCAAACGCCGATGATGAACAACCCGATGGCACTAGTACCTCGGCGGCAAGTTGCCTCGAAGGTGCCTTTGTAGTGGCGCTGCCACACACAGCCGTGGTGAGAATCCTGCTTCCACGGTCCACTCGTAATGAGGCTTCTTCGCGAAGCAAAAAGAGTTCCGCACAAAAGCCCGCTCCAACAGCACAGTGGGATGCACCTGATGCAGGAGCTATCGATGCTGGATGGGCTGCGCACACGAAGCAAGCGGCCCGAGTTGAACTCCCGGATTCAACATTCGATCGGGTAGTCGCTCGTTCTGAGAGCTTGTTGTTGCTAGCGGCCACCGATGAGTTTTTTGCAGCTTCGGGAACAGCGACAGCGGCTCTGCGTGCAGCGGAACTTTGCGACACCCTTGTGCGCGTGGGTCTCACTGAGCCCCTTGGACCAATAGCTCGCGCCCTACTCGGCCAGCAGCGCTTGCGGGGATCGATTCGCATGCCGGACCGAAGTGACGCAACAGTTGCACTCCTGCACATTTCGGCCCCGTTGCTTGCTGGCAAGCAGCAGGAACTGTGGGCCGAGGACCTCGTTGGACCAGTAGCGCAGGCGATCCACCGGCTCTCGAAGGGCCACGGTGTTGCTAGCCCTTCCCTGCTGCGTTCAGCAGTCATAGCGCTTGGCCGGGTTGCCCCCTCATTACGTGCAGTGGGTCAACCCGAGGTAGCCGATGCCGCAGAAGAGCTTGCGAGCACCCTCTGGGAATCTGTTGGGCCAAGTGCTGCAGCGAAGCCAAGCGAGGGATCGGATTCCGCCAAGCGTTGGATGTTTGCAGAAGGACTCTCAGCGCGCTCTGCTCTGGCAGCCTCGGACAGCAGTGCGATCACCAGCATTGTTGAACTCTGCCGCATTGGTGATCAGGCAGTGCTCCCTGATTGCACGGATGCCCAAGGCCTTGCATGTGGAGCTATGGCGCTCGATCCTGCGGCCGTGGCAGTCCGTGTGGGTGCCATCTTGGACCTTGCTCTGATCGAGGAACCCACGGGGCTCGTCATCTTGCCGGTCTGGTCAGACTCTTGGTTCGGGTCACCTGTCGAAGCTCACGGGTTGCGCACACGCTGGGGTGTGGCCTCGTTTGCTCTCCGGTGGCACGGGGAACGCCCAGCTTTGCTGTGGGAGGTCATTCCCGGTTCAGGAGTTGATCCGACTGGGTCAGGACCGCAGTTCACAGCTCCTGGGCTAGATCCAAGCTGGTCGGCAACTGGATGGACTGGCGAAGCGCTCTTGGCCCCGATGGGTCCGGTTGTGGTTGCGAGTCAGCCGGAGGCTGCTAGCAGCACCGATGATCAGACTGATCCTGCTCAGAGCGCTCCTGTTCAGAGCGGTCCTGATCAGAGCGCTGCTGAGACTGCTGCGAATCCTCAGGTGGAGGCCCCTCGCGAGGGTGATTCCTTCACCTGAATCGGCAGCGATTCAAGTCCGCGAAGCGTAAAGCTCGGTCGGAAAGTTGGCACACCTTCGGGCAGGGCCGCCGGATCGAGCGTCATCTCGGAAAATCGCTCGAACAGGGAGCGAAAAACAATCTCCCCTTCTGCGCGAGCTAGGTGAGCGCCGAGGCAGTGATGGCCTCCCCATCCGAAGCTGAGCGGCTGCGGGGCATCGGGGCTAACGAAGCGGGCGATGTCAAACTTTTCGCCTTGGGGGTAGACGTCTGAGTCGCGGTTTCCGCAGCTTTGCAACACGATGAACGATCCACCCCTTGGGTGCAGTTCTCCAAAGAGTTCAACAGGCTCAAGGGCCACTCGGACATTCATCTGCACTGGTGAGTCAGCGCGAAGCATTTCCAGAATGGCCGGAGCCAACAGGGCGGGTTCGTTGCGCAGGCGTTCCACCTGCTCCGGGTTATTCAGTAACAGGAGCAGCCCGTTTCCAATCAGGTTTGACGTGGTTTCAAACCCGGCGGCGTACAACAGGACAGTATTGGTGATCAGTTCTTCAATAGAGAGTTTGTCGCCGGCCTCCTCAACCTGAATCAGTGCGCTCAGCAACCGATCATCTGGGTTGGTCCGCTTTTCTTCAACGAGTTCAAGGAAGTACAGAGCGATCTCGATACCTGCGGCCTCACCCTGCGCTGTTAATTCGGGGGTCGAGGCAGGATCGATGAGTGCTGTGAGGGAGCGAACTAGCGGGAGGATATGTTCGTTTCCCTCCTTGGGTACACCGAGGAGTTCGCTAATCACGGCTACCGGGTAGGGGACAGCAAGATCGGCCATCACGTCGCCTCCACCCTGATCTACAAAGCGGTCAAGCACCGGCAACAGCAAGTCCTCAATCGTTGGGCGGAGTTCTTCGACTCTGCGGGGAGTAAACGCCCGACTCACCAGAGAACGAATCCGGGTGTGGTCCGGTGGATTGAGCAACAACATGGTCGAGGTGTCTTCAGCAACCCGTCGCTCATTTCCAGCAATCGAAAGCGGCAAGTCCATATCTGCCTCAGCCCGACCAAGCTTGGGGTGGCGAAGCACCTCAAGGCAATCCTTATAGCTCGTGAGAACGATTGAACCCGCCTCGCTGCGCCACCGTCCTGGAGATTCACGCAGTTGGCTGTAAGCGGGGTACGGGTCTTGCCTTCCCTCATTCGTCTGAATCGTGTAGTTCAGAAGCTCATCGGCTTGTGCAGGTGTCATGAAAGAACTCTCGGGCATGAACACAGGATGTCACGAGCGGGTGGGTGCACGCATGACAGCAATTCAAAGGAGCCGCCCAAGGCGTGTGAGGGGAAGTCCTTTTTGCAATCCTGCGGTTAGGTCGGATCCAGAGACAGGGTCAGTATTTGGTGTGGTCGAACCTCGAGTTCCTCGGCGAACGGACCCAAGGTGTTGCCAAGCAGGTCAACAATCTGTCCGCTGCGTCCAAGTACTCGCATTCTGGCGGCCTGCCCCCAGGGTTCATGGCAACGAACGACAAGTCTGCCGGTGCTATCGGTAAGGACTGCATCAACTTCCATTCCGCTGATATCCAGCTTGGAGCCTTCATTCGCCAAGCTGCCCTCACCGGCAGATGTACCAATCTGAAGTGGCGACCAGACCCGATCTGCAAGCTCGTAGGGGTCGGGGTGATTGAGCGCAATTGCGTAATTCAGGGTGAGCGGCTTTTGCATCTGTGCTCCGAGTAGCTGATTCTCTGGCCCAGCTGGGAGCGGACGAGAGGCCATTGGTCCTCTCGACAACCAGCCTGTGCAGCGCAGCAGCGTCAGGGCAAGGGCTCCTGCAGTTGTGAGTGGGTTCTGCGGATCGCCATCTAGATCTACTAGTTCGTACTCGCACAGACCCTCGTGAGTGACAGTCAGATCCCCCGCCTGGACAAACCTTCTTGATGGGAACGTTGGCACTCCCCATTCGTTTGGACCACCCTCGGCGGCAAGTGGCCGTTGTACTAGTCCGAAAGCACACTCTGCCCGAGAGTTGCTGGCTCGCTCCTGCAGCGGGAAATGAACGCGCATCCGGTGATCTCGCACCTGATTGTTCAAGCTCGTGGTAACGCGCAGGATGCCCTCATCGGCACGCAACTCAATCACAGTCGTCACTACCTGCAGCAGGCTCTCCGGCTCGGGTGCAG
>WLLG01000149.1 GCA_009700815.1 Actinomycetota bacterium | reverse complement strand
GGTCGATCAGCATGACCGTGTTGCCCTGAGCGTCACAGGCAGCTCGGAGCTCTCGACCAACTGCGTACACACAGCCACCCTCAATTCCCTGCGCAGAGATCATCATCTCCCCACGCACTGTCTCGCCTAGATCTGTCTCCCCAAGAACTATCTCCCCAGGAACTGGGTTCCCACGGGCTTGGACCGAAATATTCTTGACTGGCATTCCTTCAAATTTGGAGATGAACTCAGCGCTCCAGTTAACCAAAAACCCTGAGTTTGCTGGACGCAACTCACGAACGTTGATGCCGATCTCTTCGAATTTCGGCACCCAGCGACCATCGGAACCCGTTCGCTGCCAGCTGCCACCTCCAAGACTCATGATGGTGATATCCGGAAACAGTTGCTGCGGCTGGATCGGATCCGAGTTCTTCTCCTCAACGGCTACTAGCAAGGCACCTGTTACTTGGTCCCAACCTAACCAGCGGTGACCTGTCTGGAGACTGACTCCGAGTGTTTCAAGGTCTACGAGCCAAGAGCGCAGGAGTTCGGTAGCTCGAAAACCGAGCGGAAATACCCTGCCACTTGAACCAACAAAAGTCTTCTGCGATAGACCCTCACACCAAGTTTGAACAGATTCTGGAGGAAAGGCAGATACGGACTGAGCAAGCGCATCTTGCTTGTCTCCGTAGCGAGACATGAATCGCTCCAAGGGTTCTGAGTGAGTGATGTTGAGTCCACCACGACCGGCAATCAAAAACTTTCGACCCATGCTGGGCATTTGCTCGTACACGGTCACTGATGCGCCAGCACGAGCAAGCACCTCGGCTGCCATGAGCCCACCAGGCCCACCACCGATAACTGCAGCCGAGGGCCTCGCTGCCCCAGAGGCTGCAGTTGCTACTGCTGGGAATTCAGAGTTCACCGCCCTCAGCCTAGATCGCGGCTCACGAGTCACCACCCGTACCTGCTGACCCTGCTCACCGCTGGGCGTAACCTGAGGGTATGCGATATCAAGACGTGGACCGCAGTAGCGAGAGCGATCGAATCTGGCGACATGAGGCGATCCAGAAAGTCGAAGCTGATGCGAACCGCTCAGCGGACACTCATCTGCTGGTACTCCCGCTACCTCAGGATTGGGGAATCCAGCTTTACCTCAAGGATGAGTCAACGCACCCAACCGGCTCACTGAAGCATCGATTAGCTCGCTCGCTTTTTCTTTATGCGCTGTCGAACGGCTGGATTGGTGCAGAGACCACCGTGGTTGAAGCCTCATCGGGCTCAACTGCAGTGTCTGAGGCCTACTTTGCTCAACTCCTAGGTCTGCCGTTCGTAGCAGTCATGCCACGAAGCACAAGCAAAGAGAAGTGCGTGCTGATTGAGAAATTTGGGGGTAGTTGCCATTTCGTCGAACAACCAGCCCAGATGTACGCAGAGGCCAGAGCAGTCGCGGTGCAGACGGGTGGGCACTATATGGATCAGTTCACCTTCTCAGAGCGAGCGACGGACTGGCGTGGCAACAACAACATTGCTGAGTCGATCTTTGACCAGCTCAGACTTGAACCGAATCCAATTCCGTCTTGGATCGTTGTCGGGGCCGGCACTGGTGGCACCTCAGCAACCATCGGCCGCTATGTTCGCTACCGCCGCCACGAGACTGCACTCGCAGTGGTGGACCCCGAAGGCTCGGCCTTTTTTGAGGGCTGGATGCGTCAGGACCCAAGCGTAACGAGCTCTGTGGCCTCACGTATCGAGGGGATAGGCCGCCCGCGGGTGGAGCCGTCATTTCTGCCCAGCGTGATTGATCGGATGATCCAGGTCCCCGATGCGGCTTCGATTGCAGCCATGCAGTACTTGCTCTCTGCGATCGGACGAAACGTTGGACCCTCGACGGGAACCAACCTGTGGGGATCGCTGCAGATCATCGCAGGTATGCGTACTGCTCAGCAGACGGGCTCGGTGGTGACCCTGATCTGTGACGGCGGAGAACGCTACGGCCAAACCCATGACACGAAGTGGCTGAGCGCTAATGGGCTAGATCCTGAGCGTCACCTACAGATGCTTGAGCAGTTCCTAGCTGGTGGACCTTGGCTGAGCAACTAGCTCATTGGCTGAAGATGTACCCGCTCTGCAAAGGCTGACATCTCATCGCAGACTGCCGCGAGTTCTGTGTCCTGCGAAGGCGATACCACGAGTCGGTGAGCACCTGCAGCAGCGGCCTCCTCCACGGACTGTTCCGTAGTAGTCGACAACGCTCCCCCAAGGCTGAGTTCAAGAGCCGACGGGTCGCGTCCTGACTCCTCGGCGGCTTCGTTCATCACCTCCAGCATTCGGCTCAGGTCTTCGCCACGTAAGCCGAGTGGCTGAAACCCGTCCCCGCGCAGTCCCGCCCGCCTAGCTGCTGCTTTGGTATGGCCACCGATATGAATGGCAATCCCGTTTTCCTGTGCAGGCTTCGGGTTGCTGTGAGCATGGTCAAATTCAAAGAACTCCCCAGAAAAGGACAAGCCGTTCTCGTCCTCCGCTCCCCAGAGCCGCCGGAGCACGTCAATGCATTCATCGGTGCGCCTACCGCGAGTCGAGTACTGAATACCGCATGCCTCTAACTCTTCCTTCATCCAGCCAACGCCCACGCATAGTCTGACTCGACCAGCTGACAGCCGGTCGATCGTAGCGAGCCGCTTGGCTAACACCACCGGGTGATGCTCGGGCAGGATGAGGACTCCGGTGGCGAGCTTCAATGTTGTGGTGACTGCGGCCAGGTACGCAAGCAGGTCTAAGGGGTCGGGCACAATGCACTGATCAGGAAGGGGCATTCGGCCAGATTCTGAATAGGGGTATTTGTGCTCGTAGCCAGAGATGACCACGGCGTGTTCAACCAGAACGATCGACTCGAATCCAAGGGCCTCGGCATGACGTGCAAACCCGGTCATCCAATCGGGATCGGCGGTTACGTCGGAGCGAACGGGCGGAATGATTGCGAATTTCATTGAGGCCGGCTTTCCGTGGGATGAGGAGGACAGGTTCCTAGTTGAACAACTTTGTGAATAGGTGAGCAGCAAAAACAGCGGCGGCGCCATTCACCTCAACCGACATTGCATATTTCTAGCTAGTGCTCAACAATGCCATCTCTGCAACCGTGGCTGATACTCAGGGCGTAAGTTGCAGACACTCGTTCACCCCCTAGCATCAACAGGGACAGTGCATCTTGTGCACCCCTGATCAGTTCGCATGGACAAAGGAGCTTCCCGATGAGTAGCAACGCATACGAGTTGGTCATCTTTGGCGGAAACGCCGGTGGCCTTTCGGTTGCGGTCTCTATGCAAGAAGCTGGCCTTGAACAGGTTCGCATCTTGGAGCCCAGTTCGGCAGTGGCATTCCCTGAACTCGTTGGAGAGCATCAGCTCGATGTCGGCTACGGCGAGACGGTTCAATCTATTGCTCTAGCAGCCCCCTCAGATACGAACTCTGACGGTGGCTCATCTGGCAGCGATCTCATAGTGACAACACAGCGGCATGCCTACCGGACTCGTGCAGTTGTCATTGCGCAGCGTGGAGATAATCCCGACTGGCGCCCACCTATCGCTGCAAGCATTGGGGAACGAATTCTGATTGATCAGATCCCCACCACTGCTGTTGATGAAGACGTCCTCGTGATCGGCCATACGGATCACGCTGTCGAGATTGCTTCTGCACTGGCCACAGCCGGTGCTGGCGTGGTTCTAGCCGGCGGCGGGATGAACCCCGCCCTCATGTCACCGGCTGGTGAATCTTGGCTTCGGCGTCTGGAACGTGAGCGCCGGGCAACCCTGTTGTATCGGTCTATTCCAGATCAGGTCGACGAGGTGGACGGATACCCGATGGCATTCTTTAGTGACCGTCGGACACCTGACTTGCAGTTCGATCACGTGGTCTTTGCCTCGGAACGCAGGATCCTGCAGCCCGAAGAAGTTGGGGCGACGCAGGAGGCTCTAGCTTGCGGCAGAGTGTTCTTTATCGGTGATGTCGATCTTGCGGCAGAGGGCCTTGCAGTGGCTCCCGGTTGGGATATCGCCCGTGTCGTGGCGCAAGTCTTCCCGCAGGTTGAGTTAGTCGAACCACCCTCCGCTGCAGAGCGACGCCGTGGCTTTACCGGAGCGATCGAGGAACTCTGCGCCGAGAACTACAACGCCACGATTACGCACTTCGAGCCAACGCATTCAGACCTTTGGGTTCTTCGGGTTCGGCCTGATCGAGGGGAAATATCGCACCTTCCCGGGCAGTACGCCTCGTTGGGCCTGGGGTACTGGGAAGCTCGAATTGATGATGCAGAGGACCCTCGCCTAGATGAGCAGTGGGAGAAGCTTGTTCGTCGCTCCTACTCAATTTCTAGTCGGATGTTCGACGAATACGGTTACCTCTCTGGTGAGGAAGGCGTCGAGGAACTTGAGTTCTACATAGTTCTTGTTCCTCCAACCGAGGACAACGTGCCAGGTCTGACTCCAAGGTTGGCGCTGAAGCGCCCGGGAGACCGCATCTACCTAGGACCAAAGGTGGCAGGGCGCTACACCCTTGCCGCTGTAACGGACCCACTGAGTACGGTCCTGTTCTTCTCGACTGGTACTGGCGAGGCACCCCATAACGCAATGGTGGTTGAACTGCTCAGAAAGGGCCACCGCGGGCCGATCCTTTCGGCAGTATCCGTGCGCGAATGGGCAGACCTTGGCTATCTCAAGCAACATCGAGAACTCGAGGAGCGATACTCGAACTACCACTACTTGCCCATGCCAACTCGTGAGGCGGATGTTCCCAAACGCTATATTCAGTCGCTGATTACAGAGGGAACCCTGACTACGGAATATGGCATCACGCTCGACCCGGAAACAACAAATGTGTACCTGTGCGGCAACCCATCCATGATTGGGCTTCCCGAAGAGGTGGACGGGGTTGAGGTCTTCCCAGAAACGACCGGAGTCGTGGAACTCCTCGCTGCTAAGGGATTTTTGATCGATCACCGCAAGCAACGGGGAAACTTGCACTTCGAAGAGTATTGGTAGGCCCATGCTCGCAGTTCGGTGCGTCTCACAATCCGCCACTGATCCACTCAGTGGTCTGAGCATCGCAGAGGTTCCGCCTCCCGAACCGCCAGATGGCTGGGTGCGAGTGAATCTGCGAACCTGCGCTCTGAATCACCATGACTTGTGGTCACTGAAGGGCGTTGGGTTGGACCCTTCGCGTCTTCCTATGACGCTCGGCTGCGATGGTGCTGGAGTTCTTGATGACGGCACCGAGGTGGTGATTCATTCTGTGATTGGCGACCCCGAGGCTGGTCAAGGAGACGAGACTCTTGACCCGCGGCGGACTCTCCTGTCTGAGTTGCATCAAGGGACGCTTGCCGAGCAGGTCATAGTCCCGCTCCGAAACTTGGTGCCAAAGCCACAGGCGCTGACCTGGGAGGAAGCTGCATGCATGCCTTCGGCATGGCTGACTGCTTACCGGATGCTGACTACCCGCTCGGGCCTAGATGGTCCAGGGAACGTTCTGGTACAAGGTGCTGGTGGTGGCGTCGCGACGGCTGCTATTCAATTGGGTGTTGCTCTGGGACACCGAGTGTTTTGCACCTCTCGAGATCCGCAGAAGCGTGCTCGCTCGCTCGGCTTGGGCGCTGAACTCGCCCTCGCCTCTGGGGAGCGATTTCCCGAGAAGATGGACCTGGTCATCGAGACGGTCGGTGATGCCACATGGGAGCATTCGCTTCGTTCGCTGCGCCCGGGCGGCCGAGTTGTCGTCAGTGGCGCAACTAGCGGAGCGAATCCACCTGCGGACTTGAATCGGGTTTTCTTCTTGCAGCTCAGCGTGGTGGGATCAACCATGGGAACCCGCGAAGAACTCCTCCAACTGCTCGAGTTCATGGAGTCATCAGATGTGCGACCTGTTATTGACGAGGTTCGCCCACTAGCTGAGGCTCGACAGGCCTTCGAGCGACTACAAGCTGGTGCCGGTTTTGGTAAACAGGTTTTTACGGTCTAGGACCAACTCGGCCTGATCAGGTTGGCTCCGCTTTGGCATCCCGATAAGTATCTAGTGGAACCTCAGGCCAATTCAGTGTTAGAGGAATTCTGCGGTTGACCCGCCTAGCGGGATCGGGTCCATACCCAATT